>NZ_JBNNUK010000021.1:0-57526 GCF_050279675.1 Viridibacillus sp. NPDC093762
TATCCAAGCATGCCACGCACTTCGTTGAACTGCACGACATCTTCCAAATAATTATCTGCAATAAATTTAGCTCGTAATGGATCACCTGGTAATAGTATTGTCTCTGCAATTTCTACTCCATTAGGCTTAATGTGTGGCGTTTCTTTGTGATTTGTACTCATTGAATAAGTCTCCTTTGTATATGATTAATAAAGTCGTTTTACTCTATTTCTTTAGAAATCTGAATGCGCTTACTTTTCGAGAAAAAATAGACAACTTATATATCTAATGAACATCTCGTATGACAAGTTGTCTAATTGATATTATATAAAAATACCACACGTTCATTTCTTTTTTCAATAAAATTTTGAGTTTAACAATTTAATATTAAAATATCTGCACTTTTTATACTAGATTTCATTGAAATCACCTTATTTATGGAAATTCAAATAGTATGGCCATAAAAAATCTATACACAACTTCAAATACTCGTCACTTAGATTTTTTGTTTGGTTTTTACAACAAAAAAAGAGGCTGTCTAATAAGTCCTATTTAGACTTATTAACACCTCCATTACATCAATTAAGCACTTTAGCGTTATAGCAATACTTCCATTTACATGAAGAATCATATTAATTAATACTTATTTATTGATATTTTTTCAAATCTACCAATTTTCTATAAAAAAACTAAGCATTACATCATTATATTACAATGAAAATTTCTCTAATTTAATTTTCATTGCTTCATTATTATCAAATCGTGATTTATATCCTTGCAAAACGCTCATAAACATCATTTAATGTTCCACAACCCAATTCCTGAACTTTCGCTACATATAAGCTCCACAGTTCAGCAGTTAGCTTTGCATCCCCTAATGCATGGTGACGGTTGACCACTGAAATACCATTTTGCTCACATAAATCCTCTAGTTTCATATTTTTAGATTTAGGTTCAACAATTTTATATAGGAAAGAAGTGTCCACAATTCGATGCTTAAAAGGTGTGCGAAATAACTTTGAGCTGGCATGTTGCATAAAATGTCTTTCATGATTGGCATGATGTGCTACAAGCGTACAATCCCCTTTAAATTGAAGGAAATGGATGAGAACTTCGGATAAACTTGGCGCTTCTATTAATTGATCATTTGTGATACCAGTGAGCTGAATAATTTCCTGGGGAATGTTCTGATCAAAATGAACGAGCGAGTAAAATCCCTCATCTTTTATAATAGTTTTTCCACTCATTTTAATTGCACCAATTGAAAGTATTCCATCACCTTTTTCAGGAGAGAAGCCTGTTGTTTCAATATCGAAAACTACTACATTTAGTTCATGCAAAGGCGTATTTAATGCTTTTTCTTGATTCACCTCTTTTTGCAAATGCCTTAAAAAAGCCATTTGCTGTGAGTTTTGAATATCACCTATTCTACCAGTATTTCTTTTACCTTGAATTCCTCTTAATAGTTGGATAAACGGTTCAAAAACCATTGTTAACACCCTTTATCGATAATTGCTATGACATAATCATGAAGCTTCTTACCATCCTTTAGAATTCTTTTTATTTCTTTCCGTTGTTCTTTTTGAAGACTTTCTATATTCAAGTAATGTGTGTCGGTATAGGATTCCACTTGAAATAATGTCAGACGATATTTTAATAACGTTAAGAAATTGTCTTCACAACCCTTTAACGCCTTTGAATAGTCCTTTGTTTGCTTCAAACATTTCATTCTATCTAACGTAGAAGTTTCAGAAACCCCTTCTTTTATAGACAACACTCGAATGGCATTCACATAGGGTAAAAACGCTGCATATTTTAGATTCACACTTCCTTGGTACATACCATGTTGTTCTACTAAAATTTGACCAAGTGGCCCAATGATATTCTTTACATGCGTTACATTCGCCATAAAACGCTTTAGAACTGTCTGATTTTTTAATTGATATTGGTAAATAACCATTTTTAATTCTTCTACAAAAAAGTTTCTACCTGTTAAAACCCTTGCATCATAAAATATTTGCACGTAACGAATAGCATCCCAGCTTTCGTCTTCCATCCATTTTAGAAGCTGCGCTTTCCATTCATGCATTGACTTACACCAAAGTGAATTTGAGCTCATGACATTGCCTTTACAATAGGGGTAACCAACGATGAATAGTCCATAAGATACTTCTTCACCGAGTTTCTTAAAATAGATATCATTTTCTACATTCGATATTGCATATATCAATCCATGATCTTGGTCACTAATGACTCCTTGCTCAAATCTGCCACCACTCCCAGTAATAAACCATGAGAACTCACAGGGGGGACTTCCCTTGTTCACGCGACCGATGGCTATATCAAATACTTTGCACATTACTTGATCATGAAATTTATTCAAAGAAACAGTATCATCTAGAAAAGAGGAGATATTTTTAACCTTCCATTCCTTTATAGATGCATATGTTCCAATATCTGTTTCCACAGCAACACTTCCCTTTTTACACCAAAAACGCCTTATAAGGGGCTTTTGCCACATTAACGTTACTTAGTTTCTACTACTGGACGTAGGTTTGAGCCTTCTAAAACCATTTGCTCAGGATACCCGTAGTTACCATGTTCACTCATATCAAGTCCCATGATTTCCTCTTCCTCGCTAACACGAATACCACCCATCACTTTTTTCATGATATATAAGATGACAAACGATACAGCAAATGCATAAGCACCAGATGTTGCAACCCCCATTAACTGTACACCTAACTGTTCAAAACCACCGCCATAAAGTAAGCCTGGCTTACCTACTGTTGCAAGTTCAGGTGTAGCAAATAGCCCCGTTGATAAGGTGCCCCATATACCTGCTGTTCCATGTACGGATAATGCGAAGATTGGATCATCAATTTTTTTCTTTTCAAAAAATCTAGTACTATAAAATACTATGACGCCAGCTACGAACCCAATGACTACAGATGCCCAAACATCTACAAATGCACATGCAGCTGTAATTGCTACTAACCCAGCTAGCGCACCATTTAAAATCGTTGTGATATCAGGTTTACCTAACATTACCCACGAAATTAGAGTCGCTGCGACTGCACCTGCTGCTGCAGCAAGATTCGTGTTTAAAGCAACAAATCCGAAGAAGGCACCATCAACTGATACAGTACTACCTGCATTAAATCCAAACCAACCAACCCAAAGGATTAATACAGCTAAAGCAGTATACACTTGGTTATGACCAGCAAGATTATTCGCAGAACCATCTTTTTTATATTTCCCAATTCTTGGTTTCAGTAAGATAGTTGCTGCAAGAGCTGCCATTGCACCGGTTAAATGGACAACTGTTGAACCAGCAAAATCTTGTTTCCCATGTTCAGCTAACCAACCGCCCCCCCAAATCCAGTGTGCAATGACAGGATAAACTAATACTCCGAATAGAATTGTGAAGATGACGTATGCTGAAAACTTCGCACGTTCTGCAAATCCACCGAGTGCGATTGTAACTGATATACCTGCAAATGCTAGTTGGAAGACGAAAAATACAGTTGTAGCAAGCCCTGAATCTTTAACTAATTCTCCTGAATAGAAAAAATCTGACATTCCAACAAAGAAATTCGCATCACTACCAAAGATAAACCCATAGCCTGCTGCCCAGAAAACTAATGATGCTAAACCAAAAGTAAAGACTGTTTTTCCTGCTACGTGACCTGCGTTTTTCATTCTTGTTGAACCTGCCTCAAGTAAGATAAATCCACCAATCATAAAGATTACTAAAATTGCTCCTAGCATCGTCCACAAGCTGTTCATCAAATACATAACATCCATCTTCAATCTCCCCTTTTCACCATGTTAGATTTCTTAATATTTATATGTCAGAAAACTTAACACGTTATTTATATTCTTTATTTTAACCTGTTCCCACCCCTTGTCAACAGAATTTTCAGAATAAATAGAAATTACGTTATAAAAACTAACATGAAAAGGGTTTCAATATCGCTAAAAGACCACTTGTATCCATATTCATTAGAAAATAAAAAGAATACATTTTGAGAAGACATGTTCAAAATGAATTCTTGCAAAAAATCTATGTATTTTTAAGCGTTACTTTGCCTTCTCTATTTTCTTCATGAGGATAGTTTGTCCTCCGTAACAACCTTAAACAATATTGCTGAATTTTCTTTTGTCAATTTAGCATACAGATTATTCCCCTGAACTATTTCTACTTGATCTTTATTAGGACTTATCCAAAGTTGATACACCATGGCTTTTGCCTCTATTTTAGGATTTTTATACTGATAAAAAAATGCGTAAGCAGCTGGAAGATCCATCTCTACTTTATCATCTTCCCAATTTGTTTCTTTTAAATTCTTATACTTCCCTACGAATTATCGGAATTGCTGCAAGTACATTATCTATTATAAAAGTACGGTTAGCGCGTTTAACAAAGCAATAAGCTAGGAAATTTTCGGATGATATTTTAATGATCTTCACACGTCGTTTTGTAATGTCTCCACTACTCGACATATATATCATGTTCACCAATTGATTACGCTGCATTGCTTTCATTAATAACTCTTTAACATTGTTCACTCCTTTTACATCAATAAGAACATTCTTTTCTACTGAGAAAAAAATAACCAGGGGACCGAATTCACGGTTACCTAGTTTTAAGTGTAGTATCATGGTTATGGAGTTATGAAAGTTAATATGAATAATTAGCTAAAATAAGGTTACTTAGACTTATTTTATTGGTTTATTCATTAAGTTTAAACATAAAAAATTGAACGTAAAAATCTTCATTATCAATATTTTTTTCTTCTTCAAACTCAATATTTAGCGCTTATCAAAAGGTTCTTCTAAAATATAACTGAAGGTTCATTCTTTGCTAATTTAACAACAATGCATTTCCTTTTATCCAATTAATCAACATCTACGTTAGTCTATACGCCTTCCAATTTAAATCGAATGACTTAATTTCGAAATCGTCATTTGATGATATGTCTAACCCATCTGTAAACTCGCAAAGATTGAGTAATAATGCTGAGTATATGACAAATATTTCAATTGCTCTTTTTCACAATCATGCTTCCTTCAATAAAATACTATTACTAAATATTTGATATATAAAAGGGAACACCTGCTAACCAGGAAGTTCCCTTTTTATTTTTAGATAAAATACACCTAATCAACGTTTGAGAAAAATAGTATACGGTTAGCGATTGAAGCTTTTTTCAACCGATAACTGTTCCCTTACCTAAAAGAGTTGCACCGAATGCATATGGTTAGCTACCATCCAGTATCTACGACTAAAAATGGGCTAAATCTCAATTATACTCCAAGATTAACAATATCCACCATTCAACCTAATCTATATAAACACTTTCACATGTTCCAGCAGCTGGTTCATAAAAACAATGATTTTTAAATTGACCAGTAAAAGGTTGACCGTACCATGTTGGAGGACATTCAGCAAACGGATTAAAATACCAAAGGGCAAAATGCGCTGGATGTTGTCTCCAATAATCCAAATTCATTTTTGCTAATCTTTTTTCATTTGATCTCGCTCTTTGATAAAATAAATTCCCTTTTTGAACAGCTTCAAAAGAATAATTTCCTCCTTGCACCTGATAAATGACATCTTCAATTGTTCTTACATCTCTAAAGTCTAAACAATCTGCTACAGCACGATTAACAATTACATTGCCAACATATAACATCCCTTGGTTTCCTTCGCCCTCGGCTTCCGCTCTCATCATCCTTGCCATTAAATCAATGTCTGCCTCTCGATATTTAACTCTTGGCATTTTTCCACCCCGTAAATATTATATGAAAAAAAGCATTTATTGTTGTCATTATTTATAACAATAAGCATTACTCATTACAAAGAAATTCTCCAGAACATTAAACGATTCGATTTAGTAATTGTTCAATTCACTAGTCTCCTTGGTTGAATGAGAAAAAAACCGCCTGAGCAGCCACACACTCTTTAACTCAAGCACTTGTTAGTTGAATAGAAATCACTTCCGACTCAATCAATTAATATAGACTTTTCACTAAACGAACTATCATTCTTGGAATAAAAGTTAAGATGTTTAAAACCAATTCAGATAAGATTGAATCACGAATTTCATCCACTATTCTTTTGAAAAATCCTTCTTTACCTTTCTTTTTTTCTTTTTTCATCTTTTATACCCTCTTTAACTCTCAAAAATTATACAAGTATATTCCTCTAAATAGTTCCTCAATTATTCTACCTATACCCTTTATACCTCAAGAAAAAAACTTATTTTTCTTTATGTAACTAAACTGTACAACCAACAGCAATCAAGAAATAAATGCTCAATAATATGGCGGCTTTTTTATGTCCTATTCAAGCCCTCCATTTCTTATAATCATCTTACCATTAATAATCCAATCATTTTTTTAAACTAACCTGCCCGTTAGTTTAATTACATTACTTCACATTCTTTTCATCGATTTCAATATAATTATCCAATAAAAAATCACCTCAAAGAAAAACTAAAGAGGTGATTTTATAGAACAACACAATAATTAATATTTTTAGTCCCCACCGCCACAAGAAGACCCTGAATCACCAGAATCCGAACTAGACGAAGAACTTCCACATGAATTTGATGAATCACCAAATACAGAAGAAAAAAAACCTGTATTTGTTATATCATTATTGCTATCAACTCGTGAATAATCAGCTTCCTTCTTAAGACTATTACTTTTATGTCCTTTACGTTTTTTATTGAATAGCCACATACAAGACCTCCTTAAAAATGAATTCTTCAAAAATAATCTAGTTTTTCTCTTCTAAATAAGGTCCACAAATTGAGATTTTCAAAAGAATTTCTGTGAGCTCTTCTGGCGTGTGTTTATCTAGCCCTTCCAACCACGAGGTGATTACTTCTAAAAAAGCCCCCGTAGCATACTGAATCAATATATCTTTAGGTACAATTACTACCATACCTGATTCCTGTGCCGCTCCTATACCTTCTTCTACAAAAGATCGAATAATCTGCTTAAATTCTTTCGCAAATTTTGTCTTACGGTTTTGCAATAAGAACATTTCATAGTAAGAATGATTATCCTTAATATGTTTAAATAATGACACCATGTTTCCAGGTAAGTTGGTTGAACTTAAATCTCGAATGGCCATTTTTTGCTGAACTGCAATACGAGATGTTAAATCACTTAACATCTCTTCAGAAAATTTATCCATTAGTTCATTAATAGACGAATAATGTTTGTAAAATGTCGGACGTGTAATATTAGCACTTTCACAGAGAGTTTTAATAGAAATTGTTTCTGAAGAAGTGAGCATATTAAAGAATGCATTTTTAATGCTTTCTAAGCTTCTTATTTCTCTTGGATCTAATCCTTCTTTCATTAGTTACACTACCCCCGATCAATGTACGTATTCCAATATTATACAAAAAATAATGTGGAAATGCGAAATAACTTGATTTAAACAAAATTACTCATAGAAAAGAGCTGACTTTGAATAATTAGCCCTTTTCTATGAAATAATAATTAAAGTGCAGTCCATCCACCATCGATAACAAGTTCAGAACCAGTAACAAAACGTGCCTCATCACTTGCTAAGAATAATACACCGTAGGCAACATCTTCTGGGTTACCCATATAAGGAAGTTGAGTGTGTGCTTCATAATAAGGCATAGCAGGTTCCATATGTGGCTCTGTCATTGGTGTAACGATAATTCCCGGGTGTACTGAGTTTACGCGAATTCTATCTTTACCGTATTCAATTGCAGCAGCTTTTGATAAAACACGCAATGCTCCTTTAGAAGCTGTATAAGGGCTTGTACCAGCCATACCCACAAGTCCACCAATAGAAGAAATATTAACAACTGAACCACTGCCGTTTTTCTGCATTTCAGGAACAGCATATTTCATACCTAGTACACAGCTATTTAAGTTAATATCCATTACTCTATTCCATTCAAACATCTCGATATTAGCAATTACACTCGTGCAAGACACACCTGCATTATTAACAAGAATATCTACTTTACCGAATTTCTCAACAGTTAAAGCTACAACTTCTTTCCATTGTACTTCTGAAGTTACATCATGCTTAAATGCAATTGCCTGACCACCCGCTGCATTAATTGCTTCAACTACTTCATTTAAAAGTTCTTCTTGAATATCTGTAGCAACTACAGATGCTCCTTCTTTAGCGAATAACTCGCATTCTTTAGCACCCATACCCGATGCTGCACCCGTAATAATTGCTACTTTACCGCTCAAACGCCCCATATAAAAACCTCCTATTAATATGTAATTGAACAAACTATTTTACACTATGAAAAATAGTTTTCGTTATCTTTATAACACGAATATTCTGAAATAGCAAATAAGGGTATTTTTAAATACCATAATAACTAGCATTAAAAATAAAGGACTTATATAAATGGTTAAATTATACAAAAAAACTCAGATAATTTGTTGTTGATGGAAAGAGTTCCACCCTTTTCAATGAACCTGTCGCACTATTAGTAGAAACTCTTCGATGCACTTTATTAATAAGTGATCAAAATCACCGTTTTTCATTTTCCATTTTGGAGAAAAAACTAATTACATATAAGTAAAAATTTTCAATTTATATCTTGCTAATTTTTAGCTTTTTATCCATCTTTCAAAAATGAAAATATCCATTTATACATCATTGCAAACTAGTGTTTTCCTACGGAAATTTAAATAGGTCTAAACTCACATTTTAAAAATATATTTCATCTATTATTCTATCTATGAAATCTGCTGTTAAAAAAGACAGAAACATCTATACACCAACGTTTATATTAGATTTCAAAAATTTCAACACCGCGAAAAAGTTACTGAAATCAATAGTTCTAAGTACGGCTATCATTTGAAATGAAGTTTAGTAAACGCTATAGTAATAAAGTAAACACTCTATTTTGCCCATAAAAAAATCCCTTATTTGATGTTGTTTTTCCCCTTTTTTCTTTACCCTCATCATTAACACATATCAAAAATTGGTAAAAATATGAGTAAAGCAAGCATAAATATAATGACTAATTTCCATTTACTTTATTAAACAATTGGAAATTCAAGTAAGAAGGATTGTTTTCGTCAACTTCGCACATGATAAATCAATAACTTCTTATTTATTTTCCGAGATAATTAAATTTAATAATCGTTATTTCATGACTGCTTCTGTTTTCAAAAAGAATATTAAGAACGAGGTGTTTAAATGGATCCTTTTGTAGAAGTAAGAAACGTATCAAAGATTTTTGGTAAGTCTCCCAAAGCAGCACTGGAGCTTTTAGAATTAGGTCGTTCTAAAAAAGAAATTTTGAAAGAGACTGGACAAACATTAGGTGTAAATAAAGTGAACTTTAGTATTTACCCTGGAGAGATCTTCGTAATCATGGGCTTGTCTGGTAGTGGTAAATCTACGTTAATCCGAATGTTTAATCGTTTGATTGCCCCAACCATTGGTGAGATCTTAATTGATAATGAAGATATTGTAAAAATGAGCGCTTCCCGTCTGAGAGAAGTAAGACAACAGAAAATTAGTATGGTATTTCAAAACTTTGCTCTTTTCCCCCACAAAACAATTTTAGAAAACACTGAATTTGGACTTGAGATTCAAAAGAAACCTATAAAAGATCGACGTGAGAAGGCTATGCAAGCTTTAGAAATCGTTGGACTTAAAGGGTATGAACATCAATTACCATCACAACTAAGCGGTGGTATGCAACAAAGGGTAGGTCTTGCTCGCGCACTTGCTAGTGACACCGATATCTTGCTGATGGATGAGGCATTTAGTGCACTAGACCCATTAATCCGTAAAGACATGCAAGATGAACTACTCGAGATTCAGGAGAATTTCAAAAAAACGATTATCTTTATTACACATGATTTAGACGAAGCACTAAGAATTGGCGATCGAATCGCTTTAATGAAAGATGGTAGTATCATCCAACTTGGTACACCGGAACAAATCATGATGAACCCAGCAAATGAATTTGTTGAAAAATTCGTAGAAGATGTCGATTTATCTAAAGTCTTAACAGCTTCACATATTATGAAACGTCCTGAGAAAATCGGTGCCGATAGAGGTCCGCGTGTTGCACTAGAGATCATGCGTAAAGAAGGTTATTCAAGTATATTCGTGGTGGATCGTAAGAAAAAACTACTCGGTGCCATCTCTGCGGAACAAGCTCGTCACGCGATTGATCAAAACTTATCAATATTAGAAGTCATGACAACTGAAGTACCAACAGTACCTGAGGATGCACTACTTGTTGACTTAATGGATGTTATGGCAACATCCGCTCTTCCAATATCAGTCGTAGATGATAAACACAGAATCAAAGGAATTGTTATTCGCGGAGCTGTCATAGGTGCATTAGCTGGTAACAAAGATTCCTTGAACGCATTGGAGAGTGAGTAAACGATGAATATGACAAAAATTCCATTAGGTGAATGGGTAGATTCTTTAGTAGATTGGATCACAGTCACGTTTGCTGCACTGTTTTCATTTTTTACAAATTTTATCGATGGACTGTTAAATATAATTGTTGATGTATTAAGTGTCGGCCCCCCAATCGTTTTAATTATTGTGTTAGCTTTACTAGTCGGCTACACCAGTAAATGGCCATTAGGTATATTTACAGTAGTGAGTTTGCTATTAGTTGATAACTTAGGTTATTGGGATTCAACGATTCAAACTTTAGCGATTGTGTTAGTATCAGGATTCTTTATCATTTTACTTGGTATTCCTATTGGTATATGGTGTGCACAAAATAAAACAGTACAAAATATCGTTACACCTATTTTAGACTTTATGCAGACAATGCCTGCATTTGTTTATCTGATTCCTTCAATACTATTTTTCGGAATCGGTGTAGTACCAGGTATTGTTGCATCGTTTATTTTCGCGATTGCGCCCGCTATACGTATGACGAATCTCGGTATTCAAGAAGTGCCAAAAGATTTGATTGAAGCATCAGATGCATTCGGCTCAACACCTAGTCAAAAATTATTTAAAGTTCAATTACCTTTAGCAACACCAACTATATTAGCAGGTATTAACCAAAGTATTATGCTTGCCCTTTCTATGGTTGTTACTGCTTCATTAGTTGGTGCGCCTGGACTTGGTGCAGACGTTTACCGTGCAGTGAGTCAGATTAATGTTGGACAAGGTTTTGAAGCAGGTCTTTCTATTGTATTCATTGCCATCATTTTAGACCGCATTACTCAAAACATCCGTAAACCAGCGTATGAAAAACTTGTAAGTCGTAAAATTGTCCTTATTATCACAGGTATCCTCATTGTAGTCGCTGCATTATTTAACACATTTACAAAAGAGGACACTATTAAAGGTACTGGTTCTGCAATTGGTGAAGCGACGAATTATAAAATTATCGGTATTGAGCCTGGCGCTGGTCTTATGACACAAGCTAAAACGGCTATGAAAGATTATAAATTAGATAATTGGACGCTTGTTGAAGGTTCTTCTGCCGCAATGGTTGCTGAATTGAAAAAAGCATATTCAAAGAAAGAACCAATTATTATTACAGGTTGGTCTCCACACTGGATGTTTGCTTCCTTCGATTTGAAATATCTTGATGATCCTAACGGGACATTTGGTGGCGCAGAAGAAATTAATACACTCGTACGAAAAGGTTTAAAAGAAGATGCTCCAGGTGCATATACAATACTTGATCAATTCTCTTGGGACACAAGTGATATGGAGAAAGTTATGGTAGATGTATCAGGTGGTATGGATCCAAAAGAAGCAGCTAACAAATGGATTAAAGCAAATACTGATAAAGTAGCTGAATGGACGAAAGGAGCACAAGCGGGTAATGGTGAAGAAATTAAACTCGTTTATGTTGCTTGGGACACTGAAATTGCTAGTACAAACGTCATTGCGAAAGTACTTGAGCAAAACGGCTATAAAGTAAAAATGAGTCAAGTTGAGGTTGGACCGATGTTTGCAGGTGTTGCAAACGGCAGTGTCGATGCAATGGTCGCAGCATGGTTACCAAGTACTCACAAGGATTATTATGAATCATACAAAAAAGATTTAGTTAATTTAGGACCAAACTTAAAAGGAACAAAAAATGGTATTGTAGTTCCTAAATATGTAGATATTGATTCGATTGAAGATTTAAAATAGAAGAAAACGAACCCAAAATAGTATCCACTATTTTGGGTTTTTCTATATTTATGTTATAGCTTCAATCTTCCTATGCACTGTAGCTACTAGTTCTTTCACGGTATATTGTTCTAGATTAAGGATTGTTTTTACGATTTGCACTCTTTGTTCGAATGGTAAATTGTTTGTCAGCGTCATAAATTTCTCAACTAACGCATCTGTAGACACTGGATTTTCTGGATCTCCTACTGGATAGCTCGTTTTTGCTTTATAAATCGAACCATCATTAAAATGTATCGACAGATTTGTACCCCATTCTTCTGGATATGCAGCATCTACTTTTTCATCTACTTGAACTACAATTTTTTCTACTATTGCGCGAATTGTTGGATCGTGCAATATTTGTTCTGTAAATGCATGATAACTTCCGCTACCAGTTATTAATGCAAGGGCCGCACAAAACTGAATACTAAATTTTGCAGCATAAATCGTATCAGGAGATGGATTATCCGTTATATCCAATGCTACTTTATAAGTTGAAATTACGATTTTCTTTATCGCTTTTAAATTCACATTATGTCCTTTATGATATTCGACTAGTAAATCCATTACATGATGTGTATGACGACATGAAGCATGTATTTTAAATGAGTTTTCAATAATTTTAAAGCTATCGCCTAAACCATCCGTCATTTTGGACACATCATGCTGTTCACTCATGGCTTCAAAAAAGCCGCGACTTCCTTCTAAAATTTTCTTCGCGCCCGTAAATCCTTTTTGCGCAAGTAAACAACTTAAAACACCGTGCATAGCCGCTTTCCCTGGATGAAGTTGCTTGGACATTGCACCATCTTCAATAAATTCCCAAAGACCAGCTGCTTGTGTACCAGCACTACCTAACGCATCGACAATTTGATTTTCATTTAACTTCAGTAACTTCGCTACTGCCGCAGTAGCACCAAAAGTTCCACATGTAGCTGTATTATGGAAGTAATAATAATGTGATGGTGACACTGTTTCCCCAACTCGATACGCCACTTCATACCCTGCGACAATCGCTGTGATAAGATCTTTCCCAGAATGCCTTTTCCACTCAGCAACTGCGATTGCGGCTGGCATTACAACTGTTGCCGCGTGCACTATAGATGCTTTATGAATATCATCGAGTTCAATAATATGACTTGCCGCACCATTTAATAACGCTACATTCAACACTGAATTTTTTACATTAGTAACTGTTGTTGCTTGCGGTGTTCCACCCATTTCACGAATGAGTTCATTAATCATTTGTATTGGAACCCCATCTCGTCCTTTTAGAGCAGATGCATAATAATCAAGGATACACCGCTTTGTAAATGTAACGACTTCCTTTGGTAATTGCTCGTATGTTAAACCTACAATGTAGTTTGCGATTTGATTGCTAAACCCCACAAAACTGCCCCCTAATCCATTTTAATAATAATACGTGATGAATCCCCAGTTGCTAGTAAATCAAAACCTTCGTTAATTTCTTCGAGGGTAATAATGTTCGACATTAGCTCATCTACAGGCAAACGTCCTTGCTTCATAAGCTCAATATAACGTGTAATATCACGCTTTGGTACACAACTACCAACATACGATCCTTTTAACGTCTTTTCTTCCGCTGTTAATGTCACGTAAGGAAAAGAAAATTGATGTTCTGGATGCGGTAAACCCGTTGTTGTCGCAATACCGCCACGCTTTGTTACAGCATATGCAACATCCAAAGCTGCTACTGCCCCAGCTGTTTCAAATGCATAATCGACTCCGCCGTTCGTATACTTTTTGACTTGTTCAATGACATCTTCGTCCCTTGAATTAAAGACAGCCGTAGCTCCCAGTTCTTTTGCTTGTACGAGTTTTTTTTCATTAATATCAATCGCAATCACTTCGCTAGCACCTGCAGCAATTGCACCAAGCAATGCGCTTAAGCCAATGCCCCCAAGGCCGATAACAGCTACCGTACTACCAAGCTTCACATTTGCCGTATTCACGACCGCTCCTACACCAGTAATAACCGCACAACCAAACAAAGCGAGTTTTTCAAATGGCAGATCTTCATCAATTTTTACCAAAGAATTCTCTGATACTACTGCGTATTCAGAAAAAGCAGAGACACCCACATGGTGATTGACATCCTCTGTTTCAGTATGAATGCGAATTCCTCCACTAATTAGTGTCCCTGCTCCATTTGAAACAGCACCTGGTTCACAAAGTGCCGGGCGACCTTCAGAACATGGAATACAGTGTCCGCAACTTGGTACAAAAACACAAACCACTTTGTCGCCAGGTGAGAATGCTGTCACACCTGCGCCTACTTCAACAACAATACCAGCCGCTTCATGTCCAAGCGCCATTGGAAGAGGTCGTGGGCGACTACCATCAATAACGGATAAGTCCGAGTGACAAAGACTTGCTGCTTTTATTTGAACAAGCACTTCTCCTACTTCTGGTGAATCTAGCTCTACTGTTTCAATATGAATTGGTCGACTTTTTGCATAGGGCTTTTGAACACCAGATGCACGTAAAATAGCTGATTTTACTTTCATTGGTAACGTCCCCTTTACGTTAAGATATTGATACCGATAAACTTCAACTCTGTCATACCTTCAATTGAATATTGAATACCTTCCTTGCCAACTCCACTCTTCTTCACACCGCCATATGGAATATGATCATAGCGCTTAACAGAAACTTCATTTATCCATACGCCACCGGTTTCTAATTGTTCTGCCACACGAAGTGCACGATTAATATTATTCGTAAAGATACCTGCCTGTAAGCCGAATTCTGTATCATTCGCCCATTTGATGACATCTTTTTCTCTAGTAAAAGGGATGATAGAAATTATAGGTGCAAATACTTCGGCACAAACCACTTTCATATCAAATCGAACATGATCTAGAATGGTTGCTTGCATCATTGTCCCGTGACGCTTCCCACCAGTCAGCACAACTGCTCCTTGAGCAACTGCTTCATCTACCCATTCTTCTGCACGTTTTGCTGCCTCTTCTGTAATCATCGGTCCAAGTTCTGTTGATTCATCAAGTGGATCTCCCATTTTCAAATTAGACACTTTTTCAACAATCTTTTTTATAAATTCCTTATACACTGTCTGATGAACAAAAATACGTTGTGCTGATACACATGCCTGCCCTGCAAATGTGAACCCGCCCATTGTAATCGCATTGACTGCATGATCGATATCTGCATCTTCAAATACGATATTAGGTGCATTGGAGCCAAGCTCTAACGTAATTTTTTTCCCTTTCGCCATCTCTTGTATTTTCCATCCAACTGTACTACTTCCTGTGAATGTCACCTTTTTAACAAAAGGGTGTGTTACTAATGTTTCTACTAATTGTTCTCCAGGACCATTTAACAAATTAAATGCTCCCTTTGGTAAACCAGCTTGTTCAAATAATTTATATAACTTTATCGCTGATAATGGCGTCTTCTCTGCTGGTTTTAACACGATAGTATTACCTGCTGCGATAGCAGGAGCAACTTTATGAAGGGACATATTTAACGGGAAATTGAATGGTGTAATTGCTGCAACAACTCCAATTGGTACTCGTTTAGCTATACCTATTTGCCCTTCACCACCAAGTGCATTATCTAAGACAATTTGTTCCCCATTTAAATTTTTTGCCCCTTCAGATGCAAAGCGTAATACTTGAATAGCCCGAGCTACTTCACCTCTTGCTTCTACAATCGGCTTGCCTGCTTCTAGAGCTAACGTCTTCGCAAAATCTGATGCTTGGATTTCTAGTAGATCTGCCGCTCGACGTAAAATTGTACTGCGTTCATGTGCTGGCATTGACTTCATTTTTTGTTGGTATATTTCATGTGCTACTTCAACTGCAAGTTTCACATCGCTAGTTGTAGCACAACTGACTATTCCGATTAGCTCACTGTTATAGGGATTACGCACTTCAATTTCTTCACGTAAATCACCTTTAATTTCAACACCTCTAATATAAGAACAAGATTCAATCATTTTTTAATCCTCCTCTGTATTTTATAAAAATACCCTAAGACAATAGTGGCCTTAGGGATGTTATTTGATTTACTCGTAATATCCTTCGGTTGATTTAATAAATGAATTAAACTGACTTGCATCATGACCAAACCAAATTGTTGAATTATTTTGTTCTGCAAGTTTTCGAATACGTTCTGCTGAGCTACTATAGCCAACAGAATCATAAATAATACCTGGTGGTTTAACGGGTGGCCCTAAGCTCTCTGCTGTATATAAAGCATCAGAAGCAAGTAGAAGATTACCTGTACCTGGCAACTCAATATGCAAGCCAAGCATGCCGTAAGCATGACCTGGACCAAAGTTTAAGATTTTGATACCATTCACAAGTTCCACTTCTTTTTCATGTGATTTGATTGTACGCCAGCGTAGCTGATTTTTTATCCAGGCTTCTACATCACCCCATATATAAGCACCCATATCACGTGTCATCGCAAATGTTTTCATAACATTAGATAACTCAGAATCATGGACAATGATTTCGGCATTCGTAAATAGCTCTAAGCAACCAGCATGGTCTAAATGCAGATGAGATGCGACAACATATTTTATATCTTCTGGACGCACCTTAAGTTGTTCCAAACGATTGATTAAGTAGCATTCCTCACTTTGGAAAACTGGGAACAGCTTTTGTACACCTTGTGGCCAGCGTCCTTCTTCTCCCATACCATCAGGATTACAACCTGTATCAAATAAAATTTTCCCTTCAGGATGATCAATCAATACTGCATAAACTGGGAATTCTACAAACTCTGCTGGGGGGGAAGGATTATCAACACTTGCTGGGTTATGCATAGCAATCATATAGTTTTTATCCATCTTCATCGAACCGGTGTCTAATACATACACTTTCGATTTACACATAGTCATTCCTCCAATTGATCAATTATTTAGAGCTACTTTCAAAAACAGAAGTCTGGTGTTAATTTTGCAAAGCTTGCATGTTCATGAAACGCTCAATTTCTACATCACTTTTCCCTAAAGACCTTAGCACTTCAACTGTATGCTCACCTAGAGCTGGGGGCATATTTCTGACTTGCCAATCCACTGATGATAGTGTAATCGGTAAGCGGGTTAAGTGGATGTTTCCATTGTTTGGGTGCTCGGCATCTATAAGCATTTGGTTACTAAGTGTTTGAGGGTGCATTGCTACATCAGTCATTTGCTGAATCATGGCACTAGGTACACCTTGCTTCTCTAGAGCGACAAGCCAATCTGCTGCTTTTTTTGTTTGTAGCACATCAGCTAGTTTTTCATTGAGCAGTTCACGATTTTGAACACGCATTACGTTTGAAAAAAATCGCTCATCTTTAAGCCATTGCTGCTTCTCTAACACTTCACAGAGCTTTTCAAATAATCGATTATTAGAAACGCCTATCATGATCGGCACATCTGCTGTTTGAAAAGCCCCATATGGTGCAAAGGAAGCGTGATTAGAGCCTAATTTTTCTGGATTTTGCCCTGTTAACATAGTTGAGAGTAAATGATAACCTACCCAGTTGACACCTGTTTCAAAAAGTGAAGTTTCAACTTTTTGCCCTTGTCCATTTTCTTTTCGCTGCAAAAGAGCTGCTAAAATACCAAGCGCACCCCACACAGCACTACCTTGGTCTAAAATCGAAACAGGTACACGTGCTAATTGATCGCTTCCTGTCATACTCATTAAACCTGTTTCGGCCTGTAAAATAGCATCATAGCCAGGTTTATGTTTGGAAGGGCCTTTTTGACCATATGCTGATAACGAACAATAAATTAAACGCTCATTTAAAGATTTCAAAGTATCAAAGCCAAGCCCTAACTTATCGGCTTTTCCTAATCGATAATTTTCAACAAAAATATCGGCATCACGTATTAGCTCATACATTACTTTCTTTGCTTCTAGTATTTGCAAATTTAAAACAACTGACTTTTTATTGCGATTAATATTCAAGAAAAATGTTCCATCTTCTTTAACAATCGGGGCCATTTTACGAGCTTCGTCACCCACACCTGGACGTTCAATCTTAATAACTTCCGCACCAAGATCAGCTAGAATCATCGTCAAGCTAGGACCTGAAATGTTCGTCGTGACATCAATGACTCGCATTCCTTGTAATGGCAACATTCATTTCATCACCCTTCCATTTACACCTTCCTATTCCAAAACATCACTTAGTAAGATTTCGGCATATTCAAAACATGCTCCCCTACAAACGATAAAATAAGATTTGTCGAAATAGGTGCTACTTGATATAATCGCGTTTCTTTAAATTTACGCTCAATATCGTACTCCGTCGCGAAGCCATAACCACCGTGTGTTTGTAATGTGACATTGGCCGCTTCCCAAGACGCATCGGCTGCAAGTAGTTTTGACATATTCGCCTCTGCCCCACATGGTTTTCCTTCATCAAATAATTGAGCTGCTTTAAAACGCATGAGATCGGCCGCTTCAATATTGATATGTGCTCTTGCAATCGGGAACTGAATGCCTTGATTTTGACTAATAGGACGATTAAAAATGACACGTTCATTCGCATAGTTTGTCGCACGTTCAATAAACCAGCGACCGTCACCAATACATTCTGAGGCTATTAAAATACGTTCTGCATTCATACCGTCTAAAATGTACCGAAAACCCTTTCCTTCCTCTCCAATTAAGTTCTCTACAGGCACTTTTAAATGTTCCATAAACAACTCAGTCGTTGAATGATTCATCATCGTCTTAATCGGTCGAATTTCAAGACCATTGCCCACTGCCTCTCGCAAATCAACTAATAGCACGGACAAGCCTTCACTCTTTTTCGTTACTTGTTCAACAGGGGTTGTACGCACGAGTAAAATCATTAAATCAGAATGTTCCGTACGAGATATAAAAACCTTCTGACCATTCACAATATAGTGATTACCTTGTCGCACGGCTGTAGTTTTTAAATTTGTCGTATCCGTACCTGTATTTGGTTCTGTCACCCCAAATGCTTGTAGGCGTAAGCTTCCATCAGCAATTTTTGGCAAATACATACGTTTTTGATCATCCGAACCATGACGTAAAATGGTTCCCATCGTATACATTTGGGCATGGCATGCCCCTGAGTTTCCACCAGAACGATTGATTTCCTCTAAAATAACGGACGCTTCTGTAATGCCAAGTCCCGAACCCCCATATTCTTCAGGAATCAGAGCTGCTAAAAAGCCTGCATCAGTTAGCGCTTTCACAAATTCCGTTGGATATGCTTGCAGCTCATCAATTTCTCGCCAATATTTGTCGGGAAATGCTTTACAAACAGCACGTACACTTTGACGGAGTTCTTCTAAAAACGCCACTTTTTCTTCTGCTAATAACAACGCAATTCTCCCTCACTTCCCTGTGAAAATCGGTGCCCTTTTCTCATTAAATGCAAGCACACCTTCAAGACGATCATTTGAATTAACCGCTAAGTTATAAATCTCTATTTCTTGTTTTCTCGCTTCACTATTTGATAATGTCCCTAACGTATTTGCACTCTTCTTACAACCTTGCACACCCAAAGGAGCATTTTTTGCAATTTTATTTGCAAGTCTTAGTGCTGTTTGGAACAACTCCTCCGGTAGGACGACCGCATTAAGTAGACCAGCATCACTTGCCTCTTCTACTCCAAAGATTTCACCGGTAAACAACCATTGTTTCGCTTTATGTAATGGCACTCGTTTCGGTAAAAGACGTGAACCACCACATCCAGGCATAATGCCACGCGTTACTTCTGGCAAGCCAAATTTCGATGTTTGTGCTGCAACAAGTAAATCGCAATTGAGCGCTAATTCAAAACCACCCGCCAAAGCATAGCCATTCACTACGGCAATTGTTGGCTGTGGTAGATCCTCAAGCGCATAAAACATTTGCTCAAATAATTCATGCTGATCCTTCCAAGCCTCATCAGAAAGTCCTTGGCGTTCCTTCAAATCCGCTCCAGTGCAAAATGCATCATTATTTGAAGAAGTTAAAAGTACAACCCGAATGGACGAATCAGTTGAAACAACTTTTAAAAGAGACAACATATACTCAGCCATTTTTGTATTAAAAGCATTGAGCATTTTCGGTCGATTTAAAGTTATGTTTAAAATCTGTCCGTTTTCTCCTAATATTTCAGTTAGAATGGGATTCATAATTACACTCCTTCATTGACTAAAATTGAAGCTCGTGTTATTTCACGATTTGCGGAAGTATCAAGTGCTTTTGCAATATCTGCTAACGTATAATCACAAGCTAGCATGTCATCAAATGGGTATAAATCGTTTTTGTCACTTAAAAACGCGAGTGCTTTTTGCAAATACCATGGATTGTATCGAATAACACCTAAAATCTGAATATTTTTTCGCGTCATTAGCCCTGGGTCAAACTCAGTCAACTTTCCTGGTGAGATATTACCAATACTAATGTACTTGCCTCCTGCTTTTAATAAATGGATACCCTCATTTAATGCAGCAGGTACACCCGTTAACTCCATCGCAATATCAGCGCCTCTATTGTTCGTTAAAGCTAATAGGCGAGCTACTCGATCTGCTACCGAAGGATATTCTGCAAAAGAAATTGTATAATCTGCCCCAAACCTCTTCGCAAGTGCAAGGCGACTTTCAACAGCATCGATCACAATTACTGTCGCACCTAATGATTTCGCAACAGCGGATGCATTCAATCCAAGTCCTCCAGCTCCTTGTATGACGACTGTATCGCCATACTTAATACCCGCTTTTTCAATCCCATAATATACTTGAGACAATGCACAATTGGCACTGGCTGCAGATGCATCTGAGACATTTTCTGGTACTTTATAAAAATATTGATTTGGATGAATATAATAATGCGTTGCAAAAGAACCATGGAAATGAGGGTATTCATGAGCATCCTTACTCCAAAATTCGTATGCATTTTCGCATAAGTTAAACAATCCTTGCTGACAATGATTACACTTGCGGCAAGTTAAAAAGTAAGCCGCTGCAATCCTGTCTCCAACTTTCACTGGATTTCCAGCAAAATCCGTTGTGACATTTTCACCAAGCTCTACAATTTCTCCCACCATCTCATGACCCATCACACCTGATTTTTTTGTTGGATGTTGTCCTCTCCAAATGTGTAGTTCAGAACCACATACATTCGTTCGAATCACTTTCACTAATACACTACCTTGTCCAGCTTTTGGTAAATCATATTCTTCAAAGATAAGTTGCTCAGGCTCTGTCATCACCGCGACTTTCCCTTTCATAGGAATCCCACCTTTTCTTTGATTTACATCTTATTAATTCTATTTCTATGTGATTCAAAAAATGAGTATAATCTAAAGTTTAATTTTTTCTATTTCAATATTTTTACAAAAGATGCACTTAGAATGACCATTCATACTATTTTTATTGCCATTAAGATGCAGAATTCAGTTGTTTTGACTAAAAAGCATATAATATACGCAAATTTATACACTTTTAGAGTTTTATTTACTGCCTTGCATAGCGTTCCATGATATACTAAAAGCATTGTGAAAAAAGGAGGAACTTACATGATTCAAGTAAGTAATGTAGGTCTTCGCTATGGCGACCGTAAATTATTTGACGACGTAAATATTAAATTCACACCAGGTAACTGTTACGGACTAATCGGAGCAAACGGTGCTGGTAAATCAACATTCTTAAAAATTTTATCTGGTGATATTGAGGCACAAGATGGCCATGTATCAATGGGTAAAGATGAACGTCTTTCTGTATTAAAGCAAAATCACTTCGAATACGATGAATTTAACGTTTTAGATACAGTTGTTATGGGGAACAAACGTCTTTGGGAAGTAAAAGCTGAAAAAGACGCAATCTACGCAAAAGAAGAATTTTCTGATGAAGATGGCATGCGTGCTGCTGAATTAGAAGGTGAGTTTGCTGATCTAAACGGTTGGGAAGCTGAATCTGAAGCGGCAACATTATTAAACGGTTTAGGGATTGGCGACGAACTTCACTATTTGCTTATGGCTGACCTAGAAGGTTCTGACAAAGTTAAAGTGTTATTAGCACAAGCTCTATTTGGTAAGCCAGACGTTCTATTACTGGATGAGCCTACCAACCACCTTGACTTAAAAGCAATTCAATGGTTAGAAGAATTTTTAATCAACTTTGAAAATACGGTTATTGTTGTATCCCATGACCGTCACTTCTTAAACAAAGTATGTACACATATTGCTGACCTGGATTTCTCTAAAATCCAATTATATGTCGGTAACTATGACTTCTGGTATGAGTCTAGCCAATTAGCACAAAAAATGATGTCTGACCAAAACAAGAAGAAAGAAGAGAAGATTAAAGAGCTACAAGCATTCGTTGCTCGTTTCTCTGCGAACGCATCTAAATCTAGCCAAGCAACTTCTCGTAAAAAAATGTTGGATAAAATCGAGCTTGATGACATTAAACCATCTAGCCGTAAATATCCATTCATCAACTTCCAAACTGGTCGTGAAATCGGTAATGATGTGTTAACTGTTGATGGTCTAACAGCAAGTCATGATGGCGAAACTCTATTTAAAGATATTCGCTTCTCAATGAACAAAGAAGACAAAATCATTTTATTAGGTAGCCCACAAGCAAAAACTGCTCTTCTTGATATCTTAATGGAACAAAAAGAAGCAGATGCTGGAACATATAAATGGGGTGTTACTACATCTCAAAGCTACTTTGAAAATGATCATGATAAATACTTCGGAGGCAATGAGAAATCATTAGTAGAATGGTTACGCCAATATTCACCAGAAGACGAAACTGAAAGCTTCTTACGTGGATTCTTAGGTCGTATGCTATTCTCAGGTGAAGAAGTGAAAAAATCTCCTTCTGTATTATCTGGGGGAGAAAAAGTTCGTTGTATGCTTTCTAAAATGATGCTTGCATCTGCAAATGTTATTTTACTTGATGAGCCTACTAACCACCTTGACCTTGAGTCAATCCAAGCACTAAATGAAGGTTTAATCCGCTTCAAAGGCGCTATGGTCTTCACATCTCATGACCATCAGTTCATCGAAACAATTGCTAACCGCGTAATTGAAATCCGTGAAGACGGTTCAATTTTAGATAAGCAATTAACTTATGATGAATATTTAGAGTGGAAAGAAAAAGAAGGTTTGAAATAATCCTTTTTAATCACTTTTAAGGATTTAAACCGAACAAAACCCTGGACTTCCCAAGTTAATTGGAAAGTCCGGGGTTTTTTATGTCAACTAATAGAATTTAATATCTATTTATAGCGCTGGAAATAAATCCAAACAGATGATTTGAAGATCCAATTAAACTTCTCTATTTCTATACAATTTCTAAAAGTTCAGTAAGCTCATGGATTTCATACGTCGGCTTAATCCCTACTTTATTTTCTTTAAAATGCGGATTAAACCAGCACGTATCAATCCCGTAATTGATCCCACCTTGGATATCAGAGGTTAAAGAATCACCCACGATCAACACTTTTTCTTTATCTGTAATCTGTAACTTAGAAAACGCATATTCGAAAATACCTTTTTCAGGTTTCTGGAAACCAATTTCTTCAGAAATAAAGATATGCTCAAAAGTATTACTGAGAGGAGAGCCCCCAATTCTTGCTATCTGCACATCTTTAAAGCCATTTGTGATAATAGACAGCCGACAATCAGAAAGCTTGTCACATACTCCAACAGCTCCCTTTATAGGATTTATTTCCTTGCCCAAATATCCAAGATAAATACTACTGAACTTTTCAGCATTAATTTCAAGCTTATGTGTAAAGAACAACTGCTTAAATCTTTCAACTCCCAGTTTTGGTAAAGTGATAAGTCCTTGTTCCAAATCTCTCCATAACATCATGCTAATCTCTTTGTATGTGGTTCCATAATCCGCTAATCCCTTTGGTAATCCGAACTCCACAAAAGTCTTATGTAAGGCATTTTTTTCCGACTTACTAAAGTCCAATAGTGTATCATCAACATCGAACAAAATAATTTCGTACATCATATAGCTACCTCCATTAAACAATACCGACCTAACTAGGACGCTTCACATAATTTGAATTCAAAAAACATTGATGTACTCTCTGTTACTTCATTTGTTATATCTCTATCTTCCCCTGCAAAGTATGTAAAAAAATTGACTATTGATAGGACTTTGGAAGAAAGCTTGTATTCATAGTTTTATAGAAGAGTACATCCATATTATACGGTATATTTAGAAAGCCTTATATATCTCATAGCTCTTTCATTCAATTAGCTTTAGTCATTCATTTGATTTTTATATGACCTACTGAGACAGAAATATCTAATTCGTTATCCGACTTTATGTAATTCACTATTCTATTTCCTGCCCCTTGTTTTATTATATTTTCGATTAGTAATTTATCATTTTCTGAAGTTATTTTCCCATTCTTCGTTGCAATATTGAAGCTAATTTTATTTTTTTCTAGCTCTTTAGGTAGGGTTATGTGGACATTGCCGTTTGATAATTTTATCTTGCTCTTGCCCTTTATATGAGTAAAAACCAAGCTTTTTAGTGAGCCTGTTTGGTTCTTTATATTAACCGCTCCATCCACACTCCCTATTTTAATAGAACCGTTTTTTGCTTCAATATTTAAGACTTCCCCTTTAAAAGAGTCTACATTAATATTTCCTACACTTGAACTAAAACTTAATTGATTAATTTCACTTACATTTTTTGCAGTTATATTGCCATTTCGCGTATTTATTTGCACATGTTCTAATAATCCAGTAGGAATATTCAATATCAATTCCCCTCTTTTTGTTAAACCAGGCACTATGGTCATCCACTTTTTTTGAATTGCCTTTAGCTTTATAATGGCTTGATCCTTCTCATAAACAATATCCATGCTAGGACTTCCAACGAATGATTTTTGACCTTTATACCTAACATTCATCATGGGCCCACCAGTGACTATAACAATGTTTGAAATATCAGCATCAACATAAATCCTCTTCACGATTTCCAAATCACTCTTGTACTCAACATCTTTTTTACTTATATTCGATGAAATAAGAGAGCTAGCTATTATCAAAATCAACACCCCAATCATCCATTTTATTTTTTTCATACTCTTCTCCTTATTTAGAATTAATAATAATCATTTTAACTTCATAAATAAAATATTTCAATCACTAAAATATATATTTAATATAATATGTAATAATGATACTAAATGTCAAATTTCTTAAATAAAACATTTTCTCAGTATCTAGTGATAAAACCCAATCAACTAATAATGGAGGTATCGACCTTCTCTAGCCCTATATCTTGAAAATTCAAAAGAAAAGATACGATTTTGAAATTTGGCCAACCTCAATGAGCTATTATACTTTGCCTATTAACGAGTAGATTTACTGTTTTCTTTAATAAAATCTAACTATGACATAAAGAAATGATGTAATATTTAGATATTGAGTCGAAAGGATGGCTATATAAAATGATCAAACTAAGTGAATTACAATCTTGGGTATCAAAACTTGGACTTGTTCCTCATCCAGAGGGGGGATACTACAAAGAAACTTTTCAATCTGAGGAATGCACTTCTGACAAAGAGTTACAAGTAACTTTTGAAGGTAAAAGAAAGCTTTATACGAGTATTTATTTTCTATTAACGTCAAATGACATTTCCCATTTCCATCGTTTGAAATCTGATGAATTATGGTACTATCACGGTGGAAGTCCTTTAACAATACATATCATTCATGAAAATGGAGAATATGAAGAGATTAAATTAGGATTAAATCTTGAAAAAGGAGAAGTCCCTCAAGCTTTAGTTCCTAAACATTCAATCTTTGGATCTTCTGTTATGGGGGAAGATGTATGCTCTCTAGTTGGGTGCATGGTTTCTCCAGGTTTTGAATTCCAAGACTTCGAATTGTTTACACAAGACGAACTTTTACTAAAATACCCTCAACACAGAGACATCATTTTGAAGTTAGCGTACAAACAAATTCCAAAATAATTTATTAGGACTTACTATTTACTTACAGGGACAAAAAGTATTTTTTTGCCCCTGTTATGTATAAACCTATCAAATATGAATACTTTGGAAATAATATAAAGATTGTTAATTTTTATATTAAACTTTGATTATAATGCTGGAATATTCTATTTTTTCTCACAATAAGAGCAGGTTAATTGAAGAGGATTACAACTACATAAATTTTGCGATACCTAACTATTTTTAAAAGGAATTTACATTAACTATTCCATTAACAGTGATTTAATGAAATAAAAAAAACAGATTGGAAGTAATCTGTTTTTAGAATTGATTAATATTCGATTTTTTTAAACAGCTTATTTATTTCTACAAATACACTTGAGATTTCCTCAATCTTTTCTTTTGAGAATTTAGAAAAAATTGCTGCAACTCTTTCTTCGCCTTTTTCAGTAAGAGAAACCCTTACAACTCTTCTATCATCTTTAATCCTTATTCTTTCTACATAATCTAAGTTTTCAAGTTTATCACACATATTCGTTGCTGCTCCAGGTGTTAGCATAAACGCTTCTGAGATTTCAGTAATTTTCATATGTTTGAATAATTTTAGTCTTAGTAATAAGAGGATTAAATTTTCTGAGAGGTTTTCGTCATGCGTAAGTACCTCCATAAATTTATTTGATTTATTTTGAATATCAAACATTTCCTCCATTAAATTCTTTATAGCATCTTCAAAAGATTTTCCCATCACAATCATCCCTTAGATAATTTTAGTTATTAAAATTTAAATTGTTTAAACAATTCAAGAGCTATATATATTATACAAGCTACAGTAAGAATTTGCTAATTTTTATCGATGACCTTTATCTAAAGTAACTCAAAATAAAAAGCCACATCTAGTTGATGTGGCTTAAATTATTACTCTTCTATACCGACAATTTCAGAGATATGTGCAATCGCAACCGTTGTAAAGTCATCTAAATCAAGGTATGCATAACTTTCTACAGTTTCACTTAAATAATTTTCATAAAACTCGTCGGGAGATTCATCAACAACATATGTATTCCCATTCCCCATAATGACCAGTGATTTCTTCATATCTCTTCCTCCTCGTAACATATTATTAATATCATATGCTAGTAAATAAGAGGTTCATGCCACATTAGGTAAGTTTTATTTAAAGTTTTAAGATATCCACGCTAAAATTCTCGACTTTCATATCAATATATATTTTGATGGATGAAAATACTATACATTTGTTTCCAACTCTATTTTAGTTATCTTTTTTGGTCCTCATAATATGTGCTATCCGCATATTTTTGATCAGTACCATTTAGGTATGCTAAAATTACTTTTGGATTTTTCAATAATCCCCAATCCCCGTAGGTATCAAATCTTCTACATGAAGTAATCATTCCATTTTTTATCGTTCCATACTTTTTATTATTTTTCTTTCCCCATTCTTTCAATCGCTTCGCAAAGTCTGCATCTTCAGCCATTAGCATTTTTTCATTAAATCCGTTGATAGCGTTAAAGTCTTTTCTATAACACCAAAAGATCCCTACTGATATTAATCCATACTTAAAGAGTAAGGGAATAATTAATAACATTGCAGAGACGATAATTCCTAAAGACATCCTCTCAAACTGCCCGTTCACGCCACCCCCAATGTATTTTCCTGATGCTAAATAATTGTCTACTTTCGATAACAGCCCCTCTGTCATCTGTGTATCGGCGTCAATGGTGATGATTATTTCACCTTGTGCTATTGCAGCACCTGCATTACGAATTTTAGCTAAGTTTTTATCATTATTTTCTAATGTAATACAATTATAAGACTTTGCCACTTCCTCCGTTTTGTCTGTACATCGATTTAATACAACAATGATTTCGATTTGATCTCCATAAACTTGTGATGCCTTTTTTATTGAATCCAAACATTTCCCTATATACTTTTCTTCATTATGTGCAGGGATTATTACGGAAAACTTTATTTTCTCGTTATGTTCCTCTTTTGATTTTTGATTTGCACTCGTCATATGTCATCTCCTTTAAGTGTTCGCTACTGGCTACCTCTTCAATAATGTATATGCTTAAAATCATGTTAGTATCGCTTTCAAATATAATCAATACAACAAACCTCCAATTTCTAATTACTTCCTGCTAGATATTTCGAAAAAATAACATAAGTAATTATTATGAATCTTCATAATTTTAATCACATTTCCTTATCGAATAATTTGAGATAAAATGGAAATACAACGATACAAGGAGGTTTTATAATGTCATTTGTATTTAAATCGATTGCTCATATTCAACTAGCTGCTCCTAAAGGTTCCGAAGACAAAGCGAAAAGATTTTTTGGTGATATTCTAGGCTTTCGAGAAATTGAAAAACCAGAACTGTTAAAAAAAAGAGGCGGTGTTTGGTTTGAATTTGCTCACTATCAAATTCATATTGGAATTGAAGAACCATTTACTCCCGCTAAAAAGGCACATCCAGCTTTTGAGGTAGAAAATATTGAAGATTTAAAATCCCATTTATCCAAAAATAATATTAAATTCATTATTGATGGAGATTTGCCAGGAGCCAATAGAATTTATATAAACGATCCATTTGGCAATCGAGTTGAAATTTTAGAGTGGCTTTGAAAAAAAATAGTCTAATTCTAGCTTTAATATACAAGAAGCAATCAAGACTATGTATGATAGAAGGCATAAAGATTAAGAGCCTGTATGGACCTTATTTAAAACAGGCTCTTTATTCATTTTATATGATTATTTTTGATTTACCCCATCTAATTGTTCGTGTTTAACAAACCATGTTTTAATTTCATCTACCATGTTTTCAAATGCAGCATTTTCAAAAGGCGAAGCAATATTAGAATGTTCAAGTAAATCTAGGAAAGATAGTTGTCCTCCTTGTTTACATAAATCCATGTACATACTCCATGCAGTCTCTTTATTTGTTTGAGCTTTCGTCCAAATTTGTAATGCACAAATTTGAGCTATTGCGTAATCTATATAGTAAAATGGAAATTTGAATAAATGAGTTTGCTGCTGCCACAAGCTTCCTCTTGCTAAATAAGGATGATTAAATGATGTTTTATACGGCATATACTTTTGGGCAATTTCAATCCATTTCTCTTTCCTTTCTTTAGAAGATATACTTGGATTTTCGTAGATAACATGTTGAAACTCATCAATACTTGCTCGGTAAGGCATTGCATATATTGCATCTTCTAAATGTGAATATCTATAGTTCTGAGCTTCATCTCCAAATATTCCCTCCACATATGGCCAAATCAAAAATTCCATTGCTATTGAACTTATTTCACAAGCTTCTTTAGTAGGTAATATATATTCTTGTATATTATTATTTTGATTAGAAACAGCCATTTGAAATGCATGCCCAAATTCATGTGCAAGCACTTTTACATCTTTACGCGAACCATTTAAGTTAGCAAAGATATATGGAGTCTTTTCATCACACAAAAAAGTAGAGTAAGCTCCTCGTGCTTTATTTTCTTTAACCGACAAATCCATCATTTTATTGTTCATCATAGTTGTGAAAACTTCTCCACACTGCTTTGAAAGCTGTTGGAATATTGTTTTAAATTTTTCTATAATACAGTTAATATCTCCACTTAAAATAGTGTCAACAGATTTAAATCGAACTTCTTCATCATAGTACTTTAGAGTATCTAATCCTAGTCTAATTCGTTGCTTTTCCCTTAACTCTTCGGATATAGGAACGAAATATCTTAAAATCATTTCTCTGAAGTTAGCTACATCATGTTGATTGTAACCAATTCTTGAAAGTCTTGCATACCCAAGTTCCACAAAAGAATGATAGCCTAGTTTTTTAGCAATGTCCGTTCTCACCTGAACTAAAGAGTTGAAAATCTCATCAATTCTCTCTTCATGTTGCTCCATTAGCTCATATTTCTTCTCAGTTGCTTCCTTTCTAATAGTCCTATCTTGAGAAGCTACAAATTTATCTAATTGAGAAAGATTTCTCTCCTCCCCTTTAAATTCTATTTTTGCATTTGCTAATAACTTCGTATATTCACTAATCAAATTATTTTCTAATGCTAAATCGGCAATAACCTCCGAACTAATGGTATTTATATTAAGTTCAGCAAGTGATAGCAATTGTTTTCCATATTTTTGAATAATTTGTCCTTTGAATGATGAATTAATTAAATGTTCATAATAACTCGCTGTAACCTTTTCATAGATTGGCCACTTTTTGTTGATGAACTGTTGTTCTTCCTGATATTTTATATCTGAAGAATTTAATAGACCTCTTACTTCTGCTATTGTTAGCATCGTTAACACATGATTTCTAATTGCATTGATCTTATCAATTATCTTAAATTGTTCTTTAAATGACTCTGCTCTAGCAAATCTTTCTAATAGATTCGATACCCTATCCTCAAATTCAACCATGTCTGGTCTTTTGTAAATAAGCTCATTAAAAATCATCATTCTCCTCCATCATCAGTTTATTCATATTCCATTTTATGGTATAATATGAACCCCGATAATTAAAGTCTTATTATTCAAAAAGTTTTATGTTATAATTACAATATAAGGAAATGGGTATTGTTAGAATACATTAAAAGGGCCGCTTACTCTTAAGCTGGCCCTTTTAATGTATTCTTTAAACTTCTTAATGATTAGAAATCGTTAGTTCAACTTTTTTAGGTCGAAATGCTACAAAAAACCAGCTAATATTAACAATTATTGCAGCTAAACAGATCGCTACAACGACAAAAATTTCAGGGACGATATTATGAACAAAACCTAAGACAATCACTGTTCCTATTGTAGCCGTAAATATTAGTATGTCGAAGCCACAAAGGATTGCCATTACGAATTTCATAGCTTTTATCCCTGCTACGAATAGGATTACAGGTAATAGATAGCAGAACAATATCATCACCATGCCGAACCAAATTTATTGGCATTCGGGCCCAAATTAGAGATAGGTGTAAGTGAATTTACGACTAGTAAAGAACAAAAAAGGATTGCAGAAATAAACGTCATTACAATAATGCCTTTTCTATTCACCATTAGTAATTTAACCACCTTTTTATAAAATATCGCTATTTAATAGGTAGATACATAACATCCTCATCATCATATACTTCTCCTGTAAGCAGAAAACCGAATTGTTCATACAAATGGCGTGCATTTATATTTTCTTTATGGACTGTTAAACGTATCTCCTTACAAATATCAAATCGATTTACTATCCACTGAACCATCTCATTTAATGCTGCTTTACCATACCCTCTACGTTGATATTTGTTATCCACTATAAAACCGTTTATCCAATACATATCCGTCGTATTTTCTTCATAAGCATGCATTATGAAGCCGACCATTTGCTCATTGTCATAAATGGCGAATGGTATGTATTCAACAGAATCTCCATCTGGTTTGATATATACTTTTGCAAGAGAGACTGCAACTGACGGCACAAAATTCGTCTGTCCATTTTTAACACTTAACCTCATTGCTTCTTCCCAATTTTCTCTAATTACAGGTTTTAATTGTATTTTCATATAAATCACCTCTACATCAATTAAATGCATGACTATATGGCATCTTCATCACCACTTATATCCATAATACATAAATTCAGTAATATAAATCCATATAAATTAGACAAATAAAAAAGCGCAGTAGTAAGACAACGCTTTATATAAACTCTATACCGCTTTAAATTAAAAATAAATTTAATTAAGCTAATCTATTTGCTCCATAACAACGCTCTTTTTGAAAACACCTATCAATGTAAGAATTAACCCGATTATAAAAAATGTTGGTAAGAGGAGCATCATCATACCGACACCAGCGAATCCATCACCAACAGCTATTGCTACAGACATGCTAATAAACCATCCTACAAATGGTGTGAAAATGAACATTGTAACTAATCCCCAAATAATATATTTCTTTTTTAAAGATTGATTTTTAGTGAAAGTCACTGAAAAATAAATCCCTAACAAAATGATAACTGCAGCAAAAAGGAACAATTATTAGCCCTCCCCTATTCAATAAAAGTGTGTATAAAAATGGATTTTTTCGAACTACAAAATATAGCAATATCAATATAATTACAAATACAAACCTTCGAAGTAAACTGACGTGATAGTTTGAGCAATTTCTTCGATAGTACTTTGATGTTCATTACGAACAATTTCCCAAAGATACATTTCATTTGTGAAAAACCACCCTTTTGCAACAAGCTCATGGTTTAGTTCAGCTCTTGCCAATCCATTTTGCTGTGCATAGGCGACGTCCTTTGATATTCGCTGAATGAACTTCATCCGAATTGCTTTCCATTTATCTGATATAACGGTTGAAATTCCAATAGCCTGTTCAAAAACTTGCATCATATTGCGTTCTGCCTCTGCCATTTTTAAAAAAGCATTTGTTTGTTTGTTTATAATATGTTTTGCTTCATCTTTTGATTTTGGAAAGAAAGAGGTTTCGGCAATTTCATAAAATTGCTCCATGATATTCTCCATTAATACAATTAAAAGATCCTCTTTTCCTTTAAAATGAACATATGCAGTTCCATAACCGATGTTTGCCTTTTTAATCATTTGAGAAATAACCGCAGCTTGAAAACCTTCTTCCAGGAAGATTTCCTTTGCAGCTTCTAATAACTTTTGACGTGTCATAATTGAGCGCAAATGTCGTTTATCCCCTACTTTGCCATTATTCATTCCTATTCCTCCCCTTATCTACTAGCATAAAGGAAATCTTTCAAAATAAAAAACATTTGTTGGAAAAAACATTCGAATGATTCAATATTAATAATTTTCAGAAATAACTTATTGACATTGTGTCATATTCTTTGGTACGATTTTTCTGGAATATTCAGGCAAACCAATTTAGGAGGATCATTATGGTTTCAAAATACACTTTGGATTACGCAAAACAACTGGATGAGAAAGATATCCTTAAAAGTTTTCGGGAAGAGTTTTATTTAAATCCAGATGCCATCTATATGGATGGAAACTCGTTGGGACTTCTTTCGAAAAGAGCTGAGCGTACTCTTTTAGAATCTTTAGAGGATTGGAAAAAATATGGCATTGACGGATGGACGCAAGGAAATCATCCATGGTTTTATATGGCAGAGCAATTGTCCGGGAAGATTGCACAATTAGTGGGTGCATCTCCCGAGGAAGTTATTGTAACCGGGTCTACAACTGTAAATCTGCATCAACTTGTAGCTACTTTTTATAAGCCGGCAGGAACACGCACAAAAATTTTAGCAGATGAACTAACTTTTCCGACTGATATTTATGCTCTTCAAAGTCAACTGTCTATACATGGATACGACCCGCAAACCAATCTCATTCGTGTGAAAAGTCGCGATGGCCGACTTCTTGATGAGGATGACATTATCAAAGCAATGACCGATGACATCGCTCTGATTATCTTGCCAACAGTGCTGTATCGCAGTGGTCAAATTTTGGATATGGAACGGTTAACTGCTGAAGCACATAAAAGAGGAATCATGATCGGATTTGATGGATGTCACTCTATTGGTGCAATCCCTCATTTATTCAGTGAATGGGATGTTGACTTTGCGTATTGGTGCAATTATAAACACTTAAATGGCGGTCCTGGAGCTGTTGGAGGCTTATATGTAAATCGAAAACATTTTGGAACGATGCCTGGATTGGCCGGATGGTTCGGGTCTAGAAAAGATAAACAATTCGATATGGAACATACATTAACACCAGCTGAATCTGCTGGCGCGTATCAAATCGGAACACCTCATGTTTTAAGTTGTGCACCCTTGATTGGGTCTTTAGATATTTTCATAGAAGCAGGAATCGAGAATATTCGAGAAAAATCTCTAAAAATCAATCAATATTTAATAGATTTAGTGGAATTCGAGTTGGACAATATGGGGTTTTTCATTGGAACGCCGAGAGAAGACATACGTCGCGGAGGTCATGTGAGCCTTGAGCATAAAGAAGCTGCACGCATTTGTAAGGCATTGAAAGAAAACGGTGTCATTCCGGATTTCCGAGCACCTAACATCATTCGTCTCGCTCCAGTTGCCCTATATACTTCCTACGCAGAAGTTTGGAAAGTGGTACAAATACTTAAGAATATCATGTCAGAAAAAACATATGAAAAATTCAAGAATGAACGAGAAGTGGTTGCATAACGTGGGATATTCACCAGAGGACAGTTTACAAATTTCTAAATCATGCTTCAATTCGGGATTCCTCGGTTACTATTTATACTTGTCGCCTATTTTGTTTTGAAAAGATGATATGCAAATCATTGTAGCGGAAGTATCTCTGGATGTGAAGAAAAAATAGTATGAGCGATTTATTTATGAAAAGTGAGGGAATTGCAGAATGAAGAGTAAGGATAACAATGAACATACACAAACTGGGCTAGAGAAAGAAATTCAAACCGATTTTCAAAAATCGATGTCTTACGGAGATTATCTCCACCTTGATAAGATTTTATCTAGTCAGCATAGACTTTCTGACCATCACGATGAAATGCTTTTCATCATTATCCATCAAGCGAGTGAGTTATGGATGAAGCTCATTTTACATGAGTTGGCAGCTGCTACTGAGTGTATACGCCAAAATAAGCTGGAACCCTCGTTTAAAATGTTGTCGCGCGTTTCGAGAATTCAACAGCAATTGATTCAGTCATGGAGTGTCCTTTCAACTTTGACACCTTCTGAATACATGGAATTTAGGGATAAACTAGGACAATCTTCTGGATTCCAATCTTATCAAAATCGTTTGATTGAATTTGCATTAGGAAATAAAAATATCCATATGCTATCAGTCTATCAACATCAAACAGATTTATCTGAGCAAATGATGCATGCCCTTCATGAGCCAAGTATTTATGACGCCGCGATTCATGCCCTTGTGGCGCGTGGATTACCTATTGACCAAGAAGCAATTGGCAGGGATGTTTCACAAAAATATGAACCAAATGCCAGTGTGGAGGAGGCATGGCTGACAGTTTACCGCGATGTCGAGCAATATTGGGACTTATATGAGTTGGCCGAGAAGTTAGTGGACATTGGTAATCAACAGCAATTATGGCGTTTTAATCATGTAAGTACAGTGGAAAGAATTATTGGTCATAAACAAGGAACTGGTGGATCATCAGGTGTTACGTATTTAAAAAAAGTACTGGACCAACAATTTTTTCCAGAGTTATGGAGTTTAAGAACAAAGCTATAAAAAATAAAGTAGGTTTTTCTTTTAAAAGCACGTCAAAGAAAATAATAGCCAAAAGAGATGGAGGTAAGATGCATGGGTATATGGATAGATATTTCACAACGTCTTGATGAAAACATTCCAGTATGGCCTGGAGATACACCATTCTCATACAAAGTCAATTGGAGTAAAGTAGAGAGTGGATCTGTCAATGTAGGTCAAATCAATATGAGTTTACACACTGGTACTCATATCGATGCACCTTTTCATTTTGATAACGATGGAAAAAGAGTAATTGATCTGGATCTCGATTTATATATAGGGGATGCAACAGTCATCCATTTACCGAACAGAACAAGTATTGGTGTCAATGAATTATCCAATCTAGATCTAAAAGGTGTGACGCGACTGTTAATCCGCACAGATGCATGGAAGGATCGAAGCGTGTTTCCACAAACTATTCCTCATATCCAACCAGAATTAGCGGCATATCTTTCAGAACTCGGTGTTCGTCTTATTGGGCTTGATTTGCCTTCAGTAGATCCACTTGATAGTAAAGAATTGTCTGCTCATCATGAACTTGCTGGTCATAGAATTCACATTTTAGAGGGGCTAGTATTAGACGATATTGGACCAGGTAATTATGAGTTGGCAGCCCTCCCACTTCCATTGGTTGAAGCAGATGGAAGTCCGGTACGTGCTGTATTGAAAAAGTTACCTTAAAAAGAAATATAAAAATTTATATATCAATAAAAAAACACATATTAGACATCGCTAATATGTGTTTTTCTTTATTATGGATTATTAGAAGGTGAGATTTATCAATTCCATTAACAATAATTCGGATGATCTGATTAAATCGAGTATCCAGCCTACTAGTTTATTCATCAACCAGATTCTACCAATCTAGTTGTACATAGCACTATTGTAAAAATGGCGTTTAATTATGAATTATTTCGGTTCAATTATGGCAAAGTAATTCTCTTCTACATCCGCAAAGTTAAACACTTTCCCATGAGGTAATTCAACAATTGCTCCGACTTTTACGCCTTTTTCCTGTAAAGTTTGATAGTCTTTTTCGAGGTCATTTGAATAAAGCAAAATAGATGGTGTACCTAAATGTAATTCCGGACTCATCTTAGCTATAAATTCTTTATCATGCAAAACAAAACTAGTCTCACTGTCTTCAGTAGGTGCAAGCTCTACCGATAATGGCTCGTTGCTTTTTTGTCGAACAACAAAGTTTAATTTATCTTCCCAAAAAGTTGCAACTGCCTCAACATCGTTTACATATAGCATTACTTGTCCAATTTTATTAATCATAACGCCACCTCCTATTTGATTAAATTAGTATAACATGATAAATACTGTTTTATATAGACTATCGCTTCCCTTTAACCACAGAAATCACTTATTCCAAACTTATTCAGATTCTTAGAAATCTTCTTCCAAAAACAATTTGTATTAATGTATTATTTCACCCATTTAAACTTATACTAGCAACAGAAGCTTTCCATTACATATTTTTCAAAGAATACATACTATCTACATAAAGAAGAACTGAAAAAAAGGAATATCCCGAAAGATATTCCTTTTTATTAGCTAATATTAAAGTTTAGTAACGTTAGCTGCTTGTGGTCCGCGGTTACCTTCAACTACTTCAAACTCAACTTTTTGACCTTCGTCAAGAGTTTTGAAGCCATCACCTTGGATAGCGCTGAAGTGTACGAATACGTCGTTTTCGCCTTCAACTTCGATAAAACCGAAGCCTTTTTCTGAGTTAAACCATTTTACTGTACCTTGTTTCATGTGAGAAAACCTCCAAAAAAATAAATGTAGACAATATGCAATCAATGACCGAAATCAAAAATTCACATATTCCATAAAGTACCGAACTACTGCCGATCACTTTATGGAATATGTGAATGCGAGTTGCGGTTAATCAATTTCAATTGTTAAGATAATTATAAGTACAGCTGGAAGTTTTGTCAATGAATGTTCATGATTTTTGGTAAATTTTCTTATATTTAAGGTTGATTTTTCTCATCTAACCAAATAATACCGTGATAAGTTTGGATATCTTCATCACAAGCTTCACAAAAACCAACTTCATCATCAGACCAAAATACCCAGAATCGTTCTTTTTTACTAGCGTCATGATCATACTTTTCTTTGAAATTTTGTAATGTATCAACCAAATATTGCTCTGCTTCCTCTTTTATTTCAAACGCATTTTCTTCAACAATATGTTCTTCCCAACCTTCAAATTGCCACCACGGCTCATAATCCGCTTTCATATAAATTATTTTATACATATTTTTCAAATCCTTTTATTTGTATTTTGAATTTTCTACAGAAACCTTTTTTTGTGCCTTTATTCCCTATTGTTAATATGCTAAAATTACTATGAAAATACAACATTTTAACATAGGGGGATTCGGATGTTTGCTACTATTAGACCCAAATTAGAAATGGCTCAGCTACTCCAAAGAGGAACTGATATCAATACAATTGGGAGATTTAAAGATACATTAGCATTTAATAATTTCCATAAAAGAGATGAAGAAAACTTAAAACAGCTGTATTCAAAATTAATGGAATGTACACCTTCCATGCGTGATATTTTCATAAAATACTTAGAAGAAATTTCTCCAGATAAACATAATCCAATTTCTGATCAATATATAGAAAAATACTTAAATGCATTCTTTTTACATCCTAGAGATGAAAAGTACGTAGATGACACTGTTCGTTTCTTCTACTTATTCAGACACCATAAATTTGAACCAGGTAAAACCATTGTTCTCTTCAATCAATTTGCTTTTTATGTGACTACACACATATTGTATAACTTTGGATACAAACCTGCCAAAGCATTCGACTTGATGCGTTCATTTCAAGGTGCAGTGAATATCGATCAAGAACTACTATTTGAGGTAGCGACAGAAAGAATGATTGAACACGCTGTAAGTGAAGTTTCAGCCTTAATGGATACGAACTCACAAATTATGTATATGAAAGACCTTGTATATAGTTTGGATCGTCAAAACGAAGAAATTCAATCATCCACGGCCGCAACAGAGCAGATTACTGCCTCAATTAGTGAAGTAGCTAGAACATCCGCCCGTATTTCTGAAAAAACAGCTGACTCTGTCGAATATGCAACAAATAGTAAAAACACCATTGACTTAGCATTAAATGAAATCTTCAAAACGGAAGAAACCTTCACATCGATTGTAGAATCATTCAGTGAATTACAAAAACGAGTCAATGATATAGAAAATGTAGTAACTTTAATAAAAGAGATTGCTGATCAAACAAACCTACTTGCTCTAAATGCTTCTATAGAAGCTGCACGTGCAGGTGAACACGGAAAGGGCTTTGCTGTTGTTGCTCAAGAAGTTCGTAAACTAGCTGAAAACACTGTATCAGCATTAGGAGAAGTCTCTTCAAACGTACAACATCTAAAAAGTTATTCAAGTAATGTAGCAACATCGATTTCTCAAACAACGACTATTATTAAAGAGGCTACAAATGAGGCAAAAGATTCCCTACCCCTTCTGTCCTCAATCGTTGAAGCAATTGAAGAGATTAATGTCGATGTAACAAATACAGCAGCAATATCAGAACAGCAGGCTGCAGCAATAGATGAAGTCTCTCATCGCATGGTGCAAATTTCTGATTTGCAAGATATTATTCGCGAATTAGGACAATCAACATCAGCTGGTATCCACCAACTAGGTGCGGAGATTAATCATTTCCGATTAAGTATAGTTGATAATAATAATGTTCAACTTTCAAGTAATGCCCTATTACAATTATCAAAAGCAGATCATATTCTTTGGAAATGGCGCGTCTATAATATGTTCTTAGGGCTAGAGAGAATCGAAGAAAGTGAAGTCTCTTCACATAGAGATTGCAGACTAGGAAAATGGTATACATCTGAAAAGGCCCGCGATAAATTCGGTCAAGAAAGAGCCTATATCGAGTTAGAATCACATCATCAAAAAGTTCATGAAGCTGCAAAACGAGCTGCTGTTTTCTATAACGCAGGTAAAATCGACGATGCTGAATTAGCATTAAAAGAGGTTGAAAGCTCATCTCAACAAGTACTCCATTATATTAATGAACTTATTGATAAATTGGAAAAAGAACGTTCAATAATTTAAAGGTAGATAAGCCGACGATATCGTAATGCCGGATTACCACCTCTAATTTTATTGGAGACAATTGAATGAAAAAGCGAGCGCATTTCGTATTTACTAGCAAAGTTCAAAAAACGGATATCGATTTTTCATTAGGCAAAAATGAACGTTAGCAAATTGAAGTTGATATCGAGGGAACTAACGAGCAAACAACCAATTTTTTTCATATGTACAACATGGTGTTGATCCACAATCGGAAAATAATAGTTTCCGTGTTGAATTACATAATGATTTAAAAGGGTATACTTCTATGGAGTCGGATATTGATTAAACCGACTCTTTTTTGTACGATAAAGTGAAACTTTCTTGTATCTATTTCGTACATAATATTAGGGTGTTTAAGGAGGAATTTAAAATGCTCAATTTCCGACACTTTCTAGCAAGATATGCAATCACAATCCCTTTTACTTTCTTCACGTGGTTTGTATTTCTATTTGGTTTTAAACTGAATTTTCTTGAATGTTCTGGCTTAGCTCTAATCACTTATTTTACAACAGCCTATATTGTCAAAAAAGTTCAAATAAGAAAGCAATTGAAAATGGTAGGCATAACTCGCTCAGAATATCGTCACATTAAAGAACAAATGATGTTAGCAGAAGCCCAAATTAAAAACTTAAATCGACACTACACTAAGGTACGCTCAATCTCGGCCTTTAAACAACTATTTGAAATGAATCGATTAGCAAAACGGATTTTCCAAATTGTACGGACAAACCCTAAGAAATTTTACCAAGCCGAAGATTTCTTTTATGCACATCTAGAATCAGCTGCTGAATTAACTGAGAAATATGCCCTACTCTCAACGCAACCGATTAAAGACATAGATGTTCATATTGCTCTTCAACAAACGCGCGATACATTAGAAGACTTAAATCATACAATGCAAGAGGATCTACGAGCGGTCTTAGCATCTGATATAGAAGAGTTAAAAATGGAACTCGATTTCGTTCAGATCTCAACTCAAAAAAACAAACCTTTGCTAGCTCGAAAGGAGAATTTATATGACAAATAATCCATCTTCACCCGAACCAGTTAAATCAATGGACGACCTACTTAGCAATCCGTTTGATATGCAACCAGAACTAGCGAAAGCACCATCTGCTTCCCCTGCTCCGGACATGCCAGTCAAACAAATTGACAGATTATCGGATGAGGATAAAAAGAAAGCGGAACAACTTGCTTCTCAAATTCCAGTTGGCAACTATGAATCCATTTTAACTTATGGCGCCAATGCTCAAAATGAACTTTCTCGCTTTTCTCATCAAATGCTTGACCATGTACAACGTAAAGATATTGGTCCAGTTGGTGATGTTTTAAAAGATTTAATGGATAAGCTATCTGAAATCGATCCTGAAGAACTTTCTCAAGATAAAAAGTCAGGTCTTCGCAAACTTTTTGGTAAAATAGCACGTCCAATCCAAGAAATGATGACAAAATATCAAAAACTTAGCACACAAATTGACCGCATCGGCATTCAATTAGAACATTCTAAACGTGGTTTAGTAGAAGATGTACAAATGCTTGATAAACTATATGAACAAAACAAAACATATTTCGAAGCATTGAATGTTTACATCGCTGCAGCTGAACTAAAACGCGACGAAATCACAGCCAAGCTATTACCAGAATTACGTCAAAAAGCAGAAATTGCTAACGACCAAATGCTTGTACAAGAAGTAAATGATTTGGCTCAATTCGTGGATCGTCTTGAAAAACGTATTTACGACTTACAACTATCTCGTCAAATTACAATTCAATCTGCGCCACAAATCCGGATGATTCAACAAACGAACCAGACGCTAGCAGAGAAAATTCAAGCTTCGATTATGACGGCTATCCCGTTATGGAAAAACCAGATTGCTATTGCTCTTACTTTAAACAATCAACGAAGAGCCGTAGAAGCACAAAAACAAGTTACAAAAACAACGAATGACCTGTTGCTTAAAAACTCTGAAATGCTCAAAGTAAATACCATTGAAACTGCTAAAGAAAACGAACGCGGTCTCATCGAAATCGATACTTTGAAAAAAACACAAGAGAACCTTCTTCAAACAATCGAAGAGACCCTACAAATCCAAGCAGATGGACGTCAAAAACGAAAAGCAGCTGAAATTGAAATTGCTCGTATGGAAGGCGAATTAAAACAACGTCTACTAGCTATTCATACACAACAACAAAATAATAATCGTCCGAATTATTAATTACAAAAAAAGATCAATTCAGTTAACTGAATTGATCTTTTTTTTATAATTATTTTTCCACCTATTAATATCGCTGTGTTACTTCGTTCCAGTAAAGCGAATTGTCATTTCTCCAATAACTATTATTAGAACGAAACTTATAAATGAAGCTGATTGTACAAAGCTACTTATCAAAACAATACTACCTTGTAAAAGCATCAATGCACGCAATAGCCTGTTGACAGCTATTTGTTGATTACTTACTGGGATTGGATAGAATGCATTCATCCTAACCCCCATAGGTGAAATGAACATATGTTTAATTTGATATATCGTTGCAAATGACAAGGCACTTACAATCATCGATACAACAAAAGGTACTTTTACAAAAGCTACTATAAAAGCTGAAATAATCGTTAACCTCAACCATAAATAGATGGACTCATCAGTTCTCATAAAAGTACGAACTATTAAATAAAGAGAAGTATTCTTTTGATCATAACGTATAAGCTTAGTCGCAAAATCTAGCCATACTCTTCGACTAATATTTTCTTTTAAAAAAGGTACATCTGTAAAATAACTCACAAATCGATAAAATCTAGCCATTCGAGCACTTTCGATTTTTGAAAAATAGTCATACGGAATAGGTTCTAATATAGCTTTCTTTCTATACTGTTTCTCATATACTAGTAATATGACAATAATAATAGAAAAGAGGATGATTTCACCCTCGATTGCTAGCTTCAAAACCATAATTGAAAGAGACAACTGAAGTAAACGATCAATAAAGTGATGTTTCCCCTGCTTCTTTCTATGATTTGAAAATTCAATTTGAACATTTAAATATTTTAAAATTAATATTGCACATAATCCCATTGAGATTTTCCATAATGATGGACTTTCTACTTTTAGTAAAAGAGGAATTGCAGCACAATATATAACTAATACACTAAAAATTTGCGACCAGTATGTCCATATTAGCGCTTTTCTAAAATAGCTACCCATTCCAGACTCTAACTGTAAAAAAAAGACCTGGTCAGGTTCACGAATTAATGTTGTCGGACTACTAAATGACAACAATATCCCACAAATAGTAGATACTAGCCACTCAGAAGGGAACTCATACGGAACCACCTGTAACCATTTCATATAATAACCAACAGCAAAGCTTCCAGCAATAATTAATGCTATATAACTTGTAGCAAAAACAAAACGTAGGTATTTAAAAAGTTCTTTCAAATATTGTTGGAATCTCTTGCCCCAAATCCCTTCTAGATTCTTCATTATATTCTCCTACTTATCAAATGACTTCTTAATTTATGTTATCTAGTAATTCTTGATTATTTTTATTTTTGTTATAACTCTACCTTAACTTCAGAAAACTGTTCTTCTGAAATAACTTGTAATCCATGTCTTTTTAGTAAAGCAGTCGTAACACCGTTTCCAACAATTTTTTCATTTTCAAATTGCCCATTATAAATCATTGAACTACCACATGATGGGCTATATTCTTTGAGGACAATCATAGTTGCATTTAGCTCCTGTACCTTTATAAGTGTAGCAACAGCACCTTTTATGTATAACTCCGTAACATCTCTACCTGATTTTTCAATTACTTTAGCCTTCCCGTCCAGTACATCTTCCCCATTGCCCCCTATTATTTCCGCAGGTTCTCTGGGTGTTGAGAAACCCCCTAACAGTTCAGGACACACAGTTACAGCCTTTTTTTCTTCAATTAGTTTATGAATTTTATGATCTAAACTATGTGTACTGTTATATCTTACCTTTAACCCTGCCAAACATGAACTTACTACTATCAACGCTATCACCTCTATATAATAGTATATTAAACTTTTTCATTCCAAACTATCTTGATATACTTTTCACTATACTTGATACTTGGCAGTTAAAAATCGCTTTACACCCATATTTTCTTAGTAATTCAATCATTTCTGCAATTTAAGAAACGCTATGAAAATTATATAAATATAGTATTATCGAGAAAAAACACCTCTTAAATAGAATCCTAATTACTTAGAGATGTTAATGTGTATTACGATTTTCTCACTTTAATTAAACTGACAACATTTATCTAACTCCTGTTAATAAATATATAATTTCATTTTAGTCATACTCACTAAAGAACTTCTTTTTTACATCAAACCATTCATCTGTAATAATACTAAAATATACATCATCTCTTTGCTTTCCAAACTGATCTATATAATTACTTCGAAAAATCCCTTCTTGTTTAGCACCTAACTTTATAATAGCGTTTTGAGATTTTTTATTATCAATATCTGCACTAAATTGAACTCGGTTAAATTTCATTTGTTCAAATACATAACGTAGTAATTCATATTTACAAGCTTTGTTGTGTCCTGTTCCTTGAAACTTTGTACCATACCAAGTCCAACCAATTTCCAAACGTTTATTATGAAAATTTATATTTCCTAATCTTGTACTACCTATTACACTTTCGCTTTCTTTATCAATAACAATAAATGGATATGCTTTTCCTTCTAACTTTTCTAATATAGTTGAATCTATATATTTATCTAATTCATGTTCATCGCGGATAGAAAGACCCATATATCTCCATATACGCTCATCAAAAACAATTTTCTTTAGTGATTCTTTATATTTTAAAGAAAATGGAACCAGCAATACTCTCTCATTTTCTAACGTAATATCACTTTGAAAAAAGTCATTCATCATCAATACACATCCTCATGTTTATTTAATTACCTAAACACCTCTTCATTGATATTAAGTTATATTACCCCTTAACCGTCTTTACGGTGTTACTATTTCTAACGGTAATCCATACAATTTTTGAATTAGTATACATGCACCATTTTATTCTCGCTCGAATCAACACCCTACTAAACATATACGTGCTTTCATTGAAAATCAAAATATTACTTATTCAATTCTTCTCTTAGTGCATCTATTCCTTCAATTACTCTTTTTACATTTTCATCATTATTTAATTCGTTCCTTGCACAAAGCAAAACAGGTCTAACTGATTCCACCGAACGACCATACACATTCATCCATTCGTAGCGAGGAACCATCCAAGTGTGAAAGTGATGGGTAGTATCTTCATTGTAAAAGTAATAAACATGTTCTATTCCCAGTACCTCTCTTTGTGCTTTTCTAATCTTAGATAATAAGATTATGTAATCAATCATTTCTTCTTCATTTAATTCATCCAAACATTTAATATGTCGTTTCGATGCTAAAATAACTAACCCCTTTATCGGATATGCAACGTCTTGATGCGCGTGAAAATACTCTGTTTCAACTATTACACCACCATCAATTTCAATTAGACTATTTGTTATTGCACAACTCAAGCATTCAACGGCAACTGTTTTTCCATTAGATAAAGTGATTTCCCTCATAATTCCTCCTAAAAACATAAATATTAAAGCTAATAATTAGTTTACAACAATACAGGAAATTATATCCATTAACAGGACTGTAAAAATACCGTATCCTAATCATTTAGATTAGGTAATAATTGCGTTAAGATTATACAAGTATTATTACTTTCACTATGTTAATTACATGTACTTTCATCACTTCTTCTTATAGACATTATTCTATTCTGAAATCCCTCACTAATAGATTAATCTTTATTTTAGCTGTTGAAAAAGGAGCCTTATAGGCTCCTTTCTTAAGAAACTACTTAATATAGGAAATGAAGTTGTACCAATAACTATTTTATAAAGTAAGTTAAATATTGACCAAACTTCCCATTGAAAATAGTCAAATTATCGAACTTCATTTCAACTCATCAGTACATTTAACTCTTTTTTATCCACTTTCGATACTGCAGAGCAACCAGCATTCCTAGCATTGGCATCAATAATACATATGAACCTATAAATAGCCATGTACCTATTTGCTGAAACGGACTATTTGAAAAGGTCATGATCACCCAAAATAACATAGCTATAAGTGCAACAAAAATAGTGGAAATATTAACTGGTCTAGCTAATCGTGCAACTTTATCAATATTCGATTCAGCATCAGTGTAAATTGGTTTTGTTTTAGGTGTAGCTTTGAAAATATGCATTTCATAACTTGAACATACATGTGTCCAACCGGCTGTAGAAAATAATTCAAAATATTCATCCTCTTCACCTTTTTCTAACTTACGATAATCAATACTATACTGTACATCCTCTGGGTCCTTTTTTTCTAAGTTGTAACCAAGTGTTGCAAAACTACTTAAATGCCATCCTTTTTGTGCATTCTTCTGTAACTTTTGCATATCCTTTTGCTCGGAAAATGCTAATCCCCCAGACATCATATATTTCATATTCGTCATACTTAGTCCCCCTTTGTAAGTTCTTTTTCCGCTAACATAATCATTATTTTGCGGCGTTCAATATCTTCTTTTAAAACGGTTCTCCCTTTTTCCGTAAGTACATATACCTTACGGCGAGAATCTGATGCGTCATGTAGCACTATCAATTCTTCGGCCAATAACTTTTTAATAATCGTATATAAAGTAGCAGGTCCAATGACAAATGCACCTTTCGTTGTTTCCTCCACTAAGCTCATCACTGCATAGCCATGCTTTGGTTTTGCCAATGCTGCCATAATATAAAAAACTGGATCTGTTAATTGTTCAAGTGACTTCAACTTAGCAACCTCCTAATGTATCACTTAATGATATATCTAAAAGTAGTATATCATTAAGTGATACAAAAAAGCAACCTCAGGATGAGATCGCTTTTTAAATGGTTATTTATTCCAAAATACATTTTTCGCTTCTTGAAGTAATAACTTTATCACATAAACACCAGTGTCAATTTGTTATTGTAATTTAATAATGGATAACAATATAGCCAACCCCTCTTGTAATTCAGGAAATGAAGCATATGCATAAGACATACGTATATGATGCATATCATTAGGATCATATATGTAACCAGGATTGATAAGAACCTTTTGCTTTATTAGTTTTAAAAACAATACTTTATTAACTATAGGCTCATTAAATCTCAGCCAAATATAAAAGCCCCCTCTTGGCTTCTCCCATGTTGCTACTTCTTTAAATTCCTGTTCTAAAATTTTTTCAACAAACGACGCGCGCTGTTGTAATTGTTGGCGCAATTGTCCGAGATGTTGATCATATAAACCAGTCTCTAACCAATGTGCGACGATTTCTTGTGAAAAAGCACTGGAGCCGTAGTCAGTTTGCATTTTAATATCAGCAAGTCGATTGATAACCGGTTCAGGCGCGACGACCCAGCCAATTCGGAGTCCTGGACTTAAAGTCTTTGATACACTACCCAAATATAAAACTTGTCCTGACTGATCAAATGATTTTAGAGCCGGAACAGATTCTTCAAATAATAATTCTTGGTATACATTATCTTCAATGATTGGTATTTGTAACGTACTACAGATTTCCAATAATTGATAGCGTTCCTCCACTGACATTATTCGACCAGTAGGATTATGTAATGTTGGTACAGTATAAAAAAGAGATTGTCTTTTTCCCTTTAAAGTTTTTAATGTTTCAGCTAAACGTTCATTGCTTTGTACTGACACCATCTGCATTCCAGCAGACTGAAAGGGATGAATAGAATTCAAATAAGAAGGATGCTCTTGGAAAATAATGGATTGCTGTTCAAGTAATCCTACTGAAATTAATTGAAGTGCTTGTAACGCACCCGAAACGATTAATATACTTTCAGGAGACGTATGAATACCTTGTTTACCCAAATATTCACTTAATACCATTCTCAATCTCTTACTCCCTTTCGGTTCTGAATAACCTATATCGCGAGCATTAAGTGTCATGGATTGTAGTGATTCTTCTAGTAAATTGGTTGGCAATAATTCAGGAGACAGTTCTCCCGTACCTAACCGTATCATGGATACATCTTGCTCATACTCATTGATGAGTTGAATTGTATGGTAATTAGGCTTATGAATACTCATTTGAATATGCTTTTGCCAATTAGGCTGCGATTTATTTAGTAGGACATTCCAGCTATTGTTAGCCACAAAAGTTCCCCCGCCTCTTTTTGTTTCAAGTAATCCATCGGCCTTTAACTCATCTAATACTTGAATAATCGTACTACGGTTCACATCCAATATTTCAGCTAACTTTCGTTGAGGTGGTAACTTCATCCCTATTGTCCATTCACCTTGTTGTATAAGAGAAGTCATCCAATCAACAATTTGGCTATGAAGGGATAGTTGTGAATGTCGTTTTGGTTTCCATTGCAAAATGATCTCTCCTTTTTTAAAAATTGGTTGGGTTGAAAACCAACCAATTGGATGTTTTCTTTTAGTTGTAACATAGATAAAGTTGTAATGGAAGGGAGTTTTTTGATATGGAAGCTATATTACATGGATTATTACTTGCATTTGGACTTATTTTACCTTTAGGTGTACAAAACGTTTTTATTTTCTCACAAGGTGCTTCGCAACCAAATTTATTGAAGGCACTACCTGCGACTATTGCTGCTTCACTTTGTGATACTTTGCTTATTGTACTTGCGGTTTTTGGCTTATCTGCCATCGTATTGCAATTTGAATGGTTACGACTAGGCTTAATGAGTGTTGGAATCATCTTTTTACTTTATATGGGGTATTCCATTTGGACTTCTAAACCGGCAACAGTTGAGACAGGAAAAAGCTTAACGATAAAGAAACAAATCTTCTTTGCATTATCGGTGTCCCTGTTAAATCCACATGCTATTTTAGATACGGTAGGTGTAATTGGGACAAGTGCATTACGATACGCTGGCATGGACCAAATTATTTTCACTGCTACTTGTATTGCCGTATCTTGGTGTTGGTTTATCGCACTTACACTAGCAGGAGCAACGATGAAAAAAGTGGATAGCTCAGGAACACTAATGAATTTTTTCAATAAATGCTCGAGTATTTTTATATGGTGTACAGCAGTGTTCTTATTCAAAGGATTAGTTTTTAAGTAATTGAACCCTAAATTTTTTCTGAATTATTGATTAATTACTCTATCACCTATAAACTAGAAGAACACTAGAGGGGTTAAATAACCCTATTTAAAAATAAGATGCTTTGTATATTGTTAAATCCGAAGAATATCTTATATAGTCGAAGTGTATTGAAAGAAGGATGCGTAAAAACACATAAATTTACAACTAATCATGTGTATTAATTTCTATTTATTGAAAGGCGGACTTGTATTGGCAATTGAAGATAACGATTCTAAAGCATTAAAAAACCAAGCTTCGTGGTTACAGAGTTATATTGATTCTCCTGAAAAACAGCGACAATTGTATAAGCGAACATTATTCATTATTGTTATGTCACAAATATTTGGTGGTGCTGGTTTAGCTGCCGGAGTAACTGTTGGAGCACTTTTAGTTCAAGATATGCTAGGGACTGATAGTTTTGCTGGATTGCCTGTAGCATTCTTAACTTTAGGTTCAGCAAGTGCAGCGCTAATTGTAGGTCGCTTAACTCAACGGTTTGGACGCCGTATGGGTCTCACAACTGGCTTTTTAGCTGGAGGGATTGGGGCATTAGGGGTAATAATAGCCGCTACAACAAATAACATCATTCTGCTCTTTGCATCACTACTCATTTATGGTGCAGGTACAGCGACAAACTTACAAGCACGCTATGCAGGTACAGATTTAGCAAATTCTACTCAGCGAGCAACTGCGGTCAGTATTGCCATGGTGTCAACAACATTAGGTGCGGTGGCAGGACCAAATTTAGTAGGCGTAATGGGAAGTGTGGCCATCTCCTTAGGTATTCCACCTTTAGCTGGTCCATTTATACTTGGTGCAGCGGCCTTCATCCTAGCGGGCTTAGTACTACTGATTTTTCTTCGCCCAGATCCTTTCATCGTGGCAAAAGCAATTGCAGAAGCTAAGGACACTAATAATAGTAAAAATTCAAACACATATTCTACTACTCAACTATCGAATAAACGAGGTATAGTAGTTGGAGCTACAATAATGGTCTTAACACAAGTAGTCATGGTGTCAATAATGACTATGACACCAGTACATATGGGACATCATGGGCATGGATTAAATGCAATAGGTTTGGTCATTGGCTTTCATATTGGAGCAATGTATCTCCCATCCCTTATAACTGGAATACTCGTAGACAAAATGGGCCGTATCACGATGGCTATTGCTGCTGCTGCCACATTGCTAGCATCTGGCATTGTAGCAGCTTTAGCGCCCGGAGATTCGTTACCATTCTTAATCCTTGCGCTTGTTTTACTTGGCATGGGTTGGAACTTTGGCTTTATTAGTGGAACAGCACTAATTGTAGATGCCACTACTATTACTACTCGTGCAAAAACGCAAGGGACAGTAGATGTTTTAATTGCCTTATCTGGAGCATCTGCCGGAGCAATGTCAGGCATCGTCGTAGCAAGTTCTAGTTATGCTACACTTTCCTTTGTAGGAAGTACTCTCTCACTTTTACTGATCCCAGTAGTAGTGTGGTCTCGTAGTAAACCGAAAAAACAAGTACTTATAAATTCAGAAGAGTAGACATTTCACTTGGTTAATAACTATACAAAATTTCGAGAAAAAGCTCCTTGCTACGAAAAATTGCAAGGAGCTTTTGACTATTGTGATAGTATTTAAACACACGAAGTAAACATTTATTGTAAGTAGACCACGAAATTTACGTGACATTAATGTATAGTTTATTTTCAATCAGCATTGCATAGTTGATACCCTGGAACTCTAATATTCTAAACATTTTTATTTCTTTCATTAGTAGTTCTTGCAAGTATTTTAATCCAAAGCAATATCCCTACAAATACCGAGAATACCAAGACTCCAAACGTAAAACCATTAAAAAAAATCGTGTTTGTATATATGTTGATCACCGATCCGTATTCTCCTCTAAATGGATGGTACGGTGTATTTTCTAGTTGCTTCAAAGTACTATTCATAAAAGTTGCACCGAAAATTAATCCGACTACTAACACGCTTAAACCAAAGAGTAAATATTTATTTACCATAGACAACGATTTAAGAACAAAGTCCTTATATATTATTACAACCCATGTCCAAAGAAAAATAAAGAGCCATGGAAACAAAAAAGGGTAGACTATAATAGCAGGATTTCCATTACCAGACATCGTTTCCCTGTTATTCTTCAATGTGAATATATCTAGTATTATTAAACTAAATATATTTAAAAACAAGGTTGAGGTTATAATAAGAAACTTGATTCCTCCTATTCTTCTCTCCATGTTATGAATTACAAAAAAGATACATACGACCACAAGTAGTATATATAAATAAGGTAACATTTTGATTCCTACTTTCTTAATACTTATATATTCCTTAAACATCGAATGTTTGATATAAATTAGAAGATAACTAAAAAAAGGAGTCCTCAACACCACTATAACTCATTATTATCTAACTTCTCCTCAAAAGTTCTTAATATTTCATTTTTTTCTCTTTGTAATTTCACCATGTTAACCGCAAACCAAATAATAAACATTATTGGTAATATGTAAAAATAATAAAACAAATAGAATTGCTATACTTGGCCTTACCATTTCTTCACACCCTTTATTGAATTTTTATATGTATAATATTTCCTCCAACTATTATAGATGAGACTACACCTTTTATTACCAATAAATTTGTTATGCACTCAAAATTGAGATCGGCGTCTATTTCTCCATTAAAAAATGCCTCACAAGTACAAAACAACTTGTAAGGCATTTCTAATTTAGCTTATTTTGTTTTCTTATATTCCTTCTTAGTTCCATCTGCGAATTTCACTTCAAGTTCAAACGAAGTATAGTTTTTGTCTATGCCAAAGACAGAAATCACATGATCGATTACTTCATCATTTGCTGTAGACGCATCAAATTTAAGCTTTTTAAACATAGGCTCTAACTTAGCCAAAGCTTCGTCGCCTCTAAGCTTCACATTATTACGGTCATCATCCAGCTCAACATCTACACCTTTAGTTTCATTTTCGTAATCAACTTCATAAGATTCTGTCGGTGAATACTCAACATCTAACGAAAACTCCGCAAAATTATAAGGTAAATTTTCCGTTGTCCCTGCTTGTCCATTGTTATTCATATCTTTGTTAGTGTCCTTGTTTGTATTTGTATCTGTATTTGCATTTTTATCGGTATTCGTATTAGTCTCTTCTTGTTTAACAGTTGTCTTATCCGTTTCATTTGTCGCCTTGTCAGAACTACAACCGTATAACATACCAAATAGAAGTGGTACTCCTATGGCCATTTTTAAATGTTTCATTTAACAATCTTCCTTTCTGTATTTAACTTCTCGCTTTTTAATATTCCCCAAAACAGAAAAAATAAACTTATTAATTGTACTAAACACTTTGGATTTAATAAATGTAAATCAAATATCTTTTGAATTCCTTTTATTAATAAAGAATTACCATTAATGAAGAGGCTTAAACTCTCCATTTGTTGCTTGATCAATTTGTTGAAAAAGAAACTGGACTGTCTCTTTATCAGAGGCTGTTGGCAAACGAAACTTTTGTTGGTAATCTTCTGCACCTTTGCCTGTTATACAAATCCAATCTCCTTTATGCGCATGCTCTAATACCTCTTTTATCGCTATTGTTCGATCAGAAATGACATAGCCTCCATCACTTAATGCATAGAGAGCCTGCTCCATTTCTTCATAAGGAACATCATTCAAATCATCCAATGTTAGAATATGAACATCGCTGATTTCTTTGGAAACACTAACCATATCTCGTCTTTTTTCCTTATCCCTATCTCCTCTAAATCCAAAAACGTGAAATACACGATTGGCGCCTTCTTCTCTTGCCGTTTGAAGACACTGATAAAAGGCATCTGCTGTATGAGCATAATCTATTACTACTGTAGCTCCATTAGGATGTTGTAGCATTTCAAATCTACCGGGTACTCCCGGAAATTTTTCTAATGCATAAACAATTTTTTGTTGTGGAATACCTATCAATAAAGCAGTTAAAAAAGCCATAGAAGCATTCAGAATATTGTGCTTCCCTAAAATGTTAAGACTTAATTCTAAACTTTGATTCCCTTTAAGGGATACTGTTGATACACCTGATTTGAGATGAACGATTTGTAGATCATGGTAACTTTTATCGCCTACCAAAAATAGTTGACACCCTTTTGAAGTTAAAAGATTTGCTAGTCTCTTCCCCCAACCATCCAAATGGTTAATAATAGCTAGTCCATTAGGCTTTAATTGATCAAATAGGCTTGCCTTTACAGAGAAGTAAGCCTCCATATCACGATGATAATCAAGGTGTTCTTTATCTAAATTTGTAAATAGACAATAATCAAATTCTACACCCTCTACTCGATATTGAGAAAGACCGTGTGATGAAACTTCCATTATAATAAATTCATCTTCACTCAGGGCAATTTGCTTTTGAAGTTCTTGTGAATCGGGGGTAGTATTTACAGAGGGTAAGGTTTTTCCATTAACAACATTCTGAACTGTACCGAATAAGGAACAAGATCTTCCGCAGCTTTCCAAAATATACTTAAGCATATAGGTAGTTGTTGTTTTACCATTCGTACCAGTAATTCCAATGACAACCTTATTTCGTGAAGGGTTACCATAAAACTGACACGCTATTTGCGCAAGTGCTAAACGACTGTTAATTACTCGAACATAAGGTACAATCAAATCTTTCAAGTCCTTCTCTCCAACCACTACACTCGCTCCCGCTTGAATAGCGGCATCTATAAACTGATGACCGTCTACACGGTAGCCAGGAATTGCTACAAAAATGTCGTTAGGACGGACTAAAGAAGAATTTGTCGCGATTCCTTTTATTTCTACATCAATATCTAGAAGATGTGAATTCACAGCTTTATCTACATGTTCTAATAGTATGTTTAATTTCATTTACGGCTCACTCCTAGGTTACAAAACGAGTCATTTAATCCACGCATTTTATTTATGACCTATTGTGAAATATTTATACTATAAAGGCGCTCTGATAAGTGAGCACCTTTTTACTGAAAAATTATAATAAATAACTGATAAGTAAAGTGAAAATATTTTTATTTCATTAAATGAAGTGTTTTAAAACCAAGATCACTTACAAAATGATTAAACACTAAAAGATTTATGCTAGACTGAAGGTGAATATAAGAAAAGTTATGTATTTAGGAGTTGTAAAAATGAACATAACAATTAGACAAGAACAATCTTCAGATTATAAATTCACAGAAAATGTTGTACAAAAAGCATTTGCGAACATGAAATTTAGTGATAAAACAGAACATGAGCTAGTGGACCGCTTAAGAAAAACTGATGCATTCATCCCTCAATTATCTATTGTCGCAATTGATAATGATGAAGTTATGGGGCATATTCTTTTAACAAAAATTAACATAATCAACGAGGATCAATCTACAAAGTCTCTTGCACTTGCCCCAGTTTCTGTAATACCTGAATATCAAAATAAAGGCATTGGCAAGCTTTTAATAAACACAGCATTAGAAAAAGCTAAAGAACTCGGTTACAAATCTGTTGTCGTATTAGGACACCCAGACTATTATCCGAAATTCGGATTTAAAAAAGCATCAACATGGAAAATAAAAGCACCTTTTGAAGTGCCGGATGATGCATTTATGGCATTTGAATTAAGTGATAACGCTCTTAGTAATGTTTCAGGTGTAGTTGAATACTCAAGTACATTTTTTGAATAAGATATCAATTAGATTAAACATTACCTAGCTATTCCCCATTGGATTTTATTATCTAATGGTTTTTTTTGTGAAAGAAGCCCATTAGGAATTGTATTAATGTGGTAATGTAAATACAACATTGTTCAATTTTTCATATTATATTTTTTCCAGTAAGCAAAACCAATAGTCATTTCAATCAGTTCCTCTTTGGTAAAATCACAAAAAATTAATTAGAAATTTATTTTTATATTATATCCTTTCAATATTAGTCGAAAGGAGAATTCTATGCGAAAAATAATTAAAGTATTAAAAAAACTATCTGTTCTGTTCATTATCTTTATGGTACTAGTAACCGTAACAATCTTTACCTACCATAAATATCTTTTAAAGAAAGAGTCGGCACTAATTAAAGATGCAGGTATGTTAGTCGATTTTAATAGTAAAAAGATTGATGTTTACATTGAAGGTAGAGGTGAGGATACGTATGTATTTATCCCCGGCTCAGGGGTAGCTGCCCCTGTTTATGAAATGAAAGGTCTTTATAGCAAATTCTCAACAGAAAATAAAATTGCTGTAATTAATAGAGCAGGCTATGGTCAAAGTGATGTTTTTAACGATAACAGAGATATTGACACTATATTAGAACAAACTAGAAGCGCACTTATTCAGAGTGGGAATACACCTCCATATATATTAGTACCACACTCTTTATCTGGATTAGAAGCTATTTATTGGGCACAAAAATACCCAAATGAAGTAAAAGGAATTATTGCTGTAGATATTGGTTTACCACAACAGTATGTAACTCATAAAATGAGCCTAGTTGACTCATTAACAGTAAGAGGAATGAATCTTTTATCGAAAGTGGGTTTTCATCGACTCTTTCCTTCTTTAACATTTAATCCCGAAGTACTTAAACAATCTTTTTTAACTGAACATGAAAAAGAAGTATTTAAAGCCATTTCATATAAACAGTTTTTTAATAACAATATGGAGCAAGAACTTTTACAGGTATACGAAAATGGTAAAAAATCAGTTGACCTACCGATACCATCAGAAACACCTATTTTATTTTTAGATGCGATTGCTGAAGAAAATAAAAACTCGAAATATACAAAGCAAAAAACGAAAGATTATGAGGAGTTTGCAGAAAAACTATTAATATCAGATGTGATAACTATGGAAGGAAAACACAGCATTTATTTATATTCTCCGGATAAGATTTATAAACTTTCCAAGGATTTTATAAATAATAAAGTTAAAGAAGATAAACCGATTTAAATTTTGATTATGGAAGGTCAAACAAATGAAAGAATATAATATATTAATTGTTGAAGACGATCTTATGATTGGTCGTTTACTACAGAAGATTTTACGACGCGAAGAGTATAATGTTTGTTGGAAAACAGACGGTAAAGAGGTACTAGATGTAATACATAAAATAGACTTAGTAATAATGGATGTCATGTTACCCGGTGAAGATGGTTATCAAATCACCCAAAAAATAAAAAACTTAGGTTTAAATATCCCGATTATTTTTCTATCAGCAAGGCAGGATATTGATAGCAAACTTCAAGGTTTGACAGTCGGAGAAGATTATATGATAAAGCCATTTGACCCTAGAGAGTTGTTACTGAGAATGCAAAAAATGCTTGAGAATCAATACGGTACTTTTACACAAATCAAACATTTATATATTGATGCGGATCTTACGAAGGTTTTTAATAAAAACTTAAAAAACGAGGTTCCTTTTACTTCTATTGAAAGAAAAATATTCTTTTATTTATATGATAATAGAGATCGCATTTTGACAAAAGAACATTTCTTTAATTATTTATGGCCACTTGATGATAGAAATCAAAATATCATAAACGTACACATGAAAAAAATTAGAACAAAGATTAATGATCTCAATGGTGAGATTATACAAAATATATATGGAGAAGGGTATAGATTAAATACCTATATAAAAAAATGAAATTAAAAAAGAAATATCAGTTATTATTATTTTCCGCAATTATTAGTGTTCCCTTTTTGTTACTAGTGATTAGTGTGCTTATGTCAATAATTTATAATGCTATCTTTAAATCAAAACATCAAAACATCCCTTTTCATGAATCTTTTGCATATCCAACAATGCTGTTCGTATTTTTGGTTTCTTTATTTTTGCTTGCTTTTTTATTTTCGAGGTCTATTAACTCATTATTAAATAAAATTAATATTTTGAATAAAACCATTCGAGAATTAGCTAGTGATGAAAAAATCCCTGATAAATTAGTTGTAACTAAAAATGATGAAATAGGTGAACTAATCAAGTCTGTAAATATATTAATCGAAAGAACAACGTATAGAGAACTTGAACTTAATCAAAACGAAGAAATAAAAAAAGAACTTTTAAATAAATTAAGGCATGATATTAATACACCGTTAACTACCGTTCGATTACAATTATTTTATCTAGAAGATCAATTTATTGATCAAGTTCCTATACTAGAATCACTCTACCAACAAATACAATACATTTCTGAGTTAACAAATGAACTGAATGTTCATTCTACTGATTCGTTGGAGAATTCTTATATCCTAAATGATGAAGTGAATATGAATAATTTATTAGAAATTATGTGCAAGAAGTGGAGTTATTTGTATAGCATTCATGATATTGAATTGATTTATAGCACACTAAATAATGATTTAACATGGGTAAGTAACGATTTGTGGCTTCAAAGATTGTTCGATAATATTTTCCAAAATACATTAAAACATTCAAATGCAACAAAACTAGAAATTATCGTAGACAATAATACTATTTCTTTCCAAGATAACGGAATAGGTTTCGATATCGATCATAATAATACGGGGCTAGGTTTAAAAATAATTGAAGATATAGCTAGATCGTTAAATATAAATTATACTTTACAGTCAACTAAAAATGGGACTTTTTTTAGTTTTACAACAGAAAGCAATATATAAAGCCATGACAAAATAGCATTTGTATTCAAAACTACTTCAAGATAAAAAGCTGGGATGACCAAATCTGAACTGACCCAAGAAAGTTAGACATATTTATTTAAGCAGCTTCTAAGACCTGAGTTCGGTATTCCACCGGGCTTAGGTCTTTTAATTTTTCCTT
>NZ_JBNNUK010000022.1:0-54687 GCF_050279675.1 Viridibacillus sp. NPDC093762
TCCATAAAAGTAGTTTGAAAGCTCATTAGCTTTGCTAGCGTATCATCCGAAGATGATATCTATTTTTTGTTTTGATCCACCAACAGAGTTGATGTCCAAAAACATTTATTGATTAACGTCTTGCATGTTCAGTTTTCAAGGTTCATTATGTTTGTCACTTCGTTAGCGACATTTAATATTATATCGCGATAACTTTTCGTTGTCAACAACTTTTTTAAGTTATTTTCAAACCGTTGTTTCGAACTCGTTATCATTGCTTGTTTATCAGCAACTTTTATATCTTATCAAATTCACTACTCAGTGTCAACAACTTTTTTAAGTTGTTTTCAAATCGTTTTGTTAGCTAAATTAGCAACTCAATTAATATATCACTATATTAATTCTAACGCAACACTTTTTTTCAAAAAAGTGAAATCATATTTATAAGTTAACATTAGAAGCTTACAAAAACAGCTTGTCTTCTATTGTAATGAACTTCTTAGTAATTTTCAATCAAAAAGCTAACCTCTCTAATAGAACGTAAATAAAAAAGACTCTAGTATTAACTAGAGTCTTTTCTATAAGAAAACCTTAGTATTTAATCACGAGGACGCATTGTAGGGAATAATAATACATCACGTATAGTTTGTGAATTCGTTAACAACATGATTAAGCGATCAATACCGATACCTAATCCACCTGTTGGCGGCATACCATACTCTAATGCTTCAATGAAGTCATCGTCCATTTCGTGCGCTTCATCATTACCTGCTTCTTTTTCAGCAAGCTGCGCTTCAAAGCGTTCACGTTGGTCGATTGGATCATTTAATTCAGTAAAGGCATTTGCATGCTCACGACGTACAATGAATAATTCAAAACGATCTGTGAATCGCTCATCTTCAGGATTCTTCTTAGCTAATGGAGAAATCTCCACTGGGTGACCATAGATAAATGTAGGTTGAACTAATGTTTCTTCTATTTTCTGTTCGAAGAATTCATTAATAATATGACCTACTTCCATAGAGTCTTTAATTTCAACACCGTGTTCTTTTGCATGTGCTCGCGCTTCTTCTTTCGACATTGGAGTCCAGAAATCTACACCAGTTGCTTCTTTAACCGCATCTACCATATGCAAACGAGTCCAACCTGGCGCTAAACTAATAACATCATCGCCATATTGTACATCAGTTGTACCTAATACTTCTTGCGCTACGTGAGAAATTAAATTTTCTGTAAGCGCCATGATGTCACGGTAGTCAGCATACGCTTCATATAATTCAATCATAGTAAATTCCGGGTTATGGCGCGTTGACATACCTTCATTACGGAATACACGACCGATTTCATATACTTTTTCAAGTCCACCAACGATTAATCGTTTTAGATGAAGTTCAATAGCAATACGCATATATAATTCCATATCTAATGAATTGTGATGCGTAATGAAAGGACGAGCTGCTGCTCCACCTGCAATTGTGTGTAGCATAGGTGTTTCTACTTCAAGGTAACCATTGCCATCTAAGTAACGACGGATAGCTTGAATAATTTTAGATCGAGTAATGAAAGTTTGTTTACTTTCTTCACTCGTCATTAAATCTAAGTAACGTTGACGATAACGTTGCTCTACATCTTTTAAGCCATGGAATTTCTCTGGCATTGGGCGTAGTGATTTAGTTAGGAAAGTAAATTCTAATGCTTTAACAGAAAGTTCCCCCACTTGAGTACGGAAAACATTACCTCGAATACCTACGATATCTCCTAGGTCCGCTTGTTTAAACAATTCGTATGCTTCTTCACCAATAGCATCTTTACGAACATAAATTTGTACTTGTCCACCCAAATCTTGAATATGTGCAAAACCAGCTTTACCTTTACCACGTTTTGTCATAATACGACCTGCGATTACAACTTCATGTAAATCTTCTTCTAATTGTTCTTTAGTAAAATCCACATACTGTTCTTTAATTTCGTTTGATAAATGCGAACGTTCAAAACGGGCACCGAATGGATCTAAGCCGTTTTCTCTAATAGAAGCCATCTTTTGGCGTCTCACCAAAATTTGGTCATTTAATTCTTCAGACACGATATTCACTCCTCATTTTTTGTTCCGCTATGCAGTCCATAATGTACTTATTGTACACAATTTCGCTGGACGATTCACGTCTTTATCATCATTTACTAGTAAATACTTCATAATCCATTAGCTCCTAAAGAAAAAAGTCGTCACTTCAAAGGCGACGACTCGGGGTTTCATTAAATAATATGGATAGCTTTTTCTGCTGCTTCTCGTTCTTCGAATTCTGCTACTAAAGCATTTAGTAATGTTCTTAATTCTAACGCTGTCTCAGTTTGGTTAATGGCATTACGTGCCTTACCATTACCGCGAATGCCCTTTAAGTACCACGAAGCATGTTTACGCATTTCACGAACAGCTACAACTTCTCCCTTTAATGCCATTAGGCGCTCAAAATGAAGCAGGCAAACATTAATTTTCTCACGAACAATTGGTTCATCAATTAATTTACCTGATTTCAAATATTCCACTGTACGGTATATCATCCAAGGGTTACCTAGTGCAGCACGTCCAATCATAACGCCATCTACCCCAGTTTGTTCAAGCATACGTTTCGCATCTTGAGGCGTTTCTACATCTCCGTTTCCGATAACAGGAATGTTGACGTTCTCTTTCACTTGACGGATAATATCCCAGTTTGCATGACCTTCATACATTTGAACACGTGTACGACCATGGACAGCAACTGCAGATGCTCCAGCACGTTCTACCGCTTTAGCATTATCAACCGCAAAGACATGCTCATCATCCCATCCAATACGCATTTTCACGCTGACTGGTTTTTTTACATTTTCTACTACGGCCGCTACCATTTCATATACTTTATTTGGATCTAGAAGCAATTTAGCCCCTGCTTCACATTTGATAATTTTATTTACTGGGCAACCCATGTTGATGTCGATAATATCCGCAGTTGTGTTTTGATCTACATATTTAGCTGCTTCTACAAGCGTCTCTTTATCGCCACCAAATATTTGTAACGAAAGTGGGTTTTCACGTTCATCGATGTGAAGCATACTCATTGTTTTATCATTACGATAAACAATCCCTTTATCCGTATAGTTGGCGCTTTCCTCCACCTTTTAATTCGTCCATATTTATATCAAGCGCTGTCGCTATGATTTGTAACTGTTCTTCCGTTGGCAAACGGTCCCCACGTTCAATTTTACCTAAAATAGAAGTAGACATACCAACTTTTTTCGCAAATTCGACCTGCTGAATTCTTTTTAGTTTTCGAAATGCACGAATTCTTCTACCCCAGCGATCGTTTTCCATTGCCGTACGCCTTCTTTCCCAACACTAGATAGTATCGATTGCAACGCTTCGTTTGTTTTAGGATAAATGAGATCTGGAGCGATTTCCAATAATGGTACGAGAACAAAAGCACGTTCATGCATTCTAGGATGCGGAACAATAAGTGTCTCTGTTTCAATATTGTCGTGATTATAAAGCAAAATGTCAAGGTCTATCGTTCTTGGACCCCAACGAATTACGCGAATACGCTTTAACTCATTCTCAATCGTTTGGCACAATTCAAGTGTTTTTTCCGGATTCAACGAAGTACGAATTTGCACAACTATATTAAGGAATGCGTCTTGGTCTGTAAAGCCAACAGGATCAGTCTCATATACAGAAGACACCGCAACAACTTCCACCTCTGGATGTTCAGTTAGTAGCTTGACTGCATGTCGCAAAGTTTGCAACCGCTCTCCTATATTGGATCCTAGAGAAATAAAGGCCTCATTCATTAAAACTCACCTCTTGTCAATTCAACAGACACTTCGCGGTAATGACCTGGAATCGGCGGGTCAGGTTTAATCATCTCTACACGCAACCCTTTTACTTGCCCTTCATATGTAGCCAGAATACGCGTCGCAATTCGCTCTGCAACAGCTTCGATTAATTTATACGGTTCGCCTTCAACAATTTCTTTGCAAATCATATAAACTTCCGCGTAATTCACTGTATATTCAAGCTCGTCTGTCTCCCCAGCTTGATGTAAATCTACCGCTAGTGATATCGATACCCTAAAACGCTGACCAATAGCGGTTTCGGCAGCCAATACACCGTGATAGCCATAAAACTCCATATCTTTTACATGGATATAATCCATAGTTAACACTCCACTTCATCATTAGAAATATTATTTTAAAACAAATCTTATCATTCTACATTTGGTTGTTTATCTAATAAGACATCCATCATTCGTGTCATACGGGTGATTTCCTTAACATCATGTACACGTACCATATGGCAACCTTTATCGATTCCGAAACAGACTGTAGCACCTGTACCTTCCACCCGTTCTGTAACTGGGAGATCTAAGATATTACCAATCATTCTTTTGCGAGACGTTGCAAGTAATACAGGATAACCCATTTCCACCAATTGAGGTAAAGCTTGCATCATTAATATATTTTCGTGGTGTGATTTCGCAAATCCAATCCCTGGGTCTAACCAAATATGTGCATCAGGTACCCTAGCAGATTTGGCGATTTGAACGCTCTTTTCTAAATCAGCTTTGGCTACCTCCCAGGGGTTTTCTCCATATTCTTCATTTTCTCGGTTATGCATTAAAATAATTGGCACATTTAACTCTGCAGCCACATTAGCAATTTCAGGGTCGTACTTAGCTCCCCAAATATCATTAATTATATGTGCTCCAGCTAAAACAGCTTGTCTTGCCACTTCTGCTTTATATGTATCGATTGAGATCAATACATTTACCTCTTTACGAAGCTCTTTAATAATAGGTAAAACACGAGCTAATTCTTCTTCGACTGAGATTTGAGTATGTCCCGGGCGAGTTGATTCGCCTCCAATATCAATAATCTTTGCACCATCTGCTACCATTTGCTTTGCTTGAGCGACCGCCGCTTCTAAATCGTTGTATTTTCCACCATCTGAAAAAGAGTCTGGCGTTACATTTAATATCCCCATCACAAACGTCTCTTTATGGAAGTCGAGTATATGCCCATCAATAGTTAGTGGTGTTGTATAATTGTCTAGGTTCATCAAAATCTCCCTTTCTCATCATTTATGCTTTTAACATACTGCTCATGAAGAGCTTTGTAAACCGGCCCGTTATTTCCCAGGAAATTTTTCCCTTGCAAAGAGTTGATTGGGATAAGCTCTTGAATAGAAGTTGTTATAAAGCACTCATCCGCTTGTTCTAACTGCTCTCTAGTATAGAACCCTTCTATAACAGTCATTTGCCGCATCACTTGTCCACGCGTAACACCTGGCAAAATACCCGTTTCAATAGAAGGCGTATATATCTTGCCATCCGTCACCCAAAAAACATTTGACGTTATACCTTCTGCTACAAAGCCCTCTTCATTCATGAAAAACCCTTCAAAATCAGCTAAAGATGGTACTTCAAATCTAGCTAATACATTATTCGCATAGTGATGGGATTTATGGCGGATTGATTGTTCCGGTGAATTACGCTCTGTATTCAACCATATTGCTGATTTCTCTTGCCCTCTCACCATCTTAGGTAAAGGTTTACGAAATACAATAACAGTCGGTTCAGTATAACTTGTTGGTTTTAACCCAATATCATGCACACCTGCCGATACATTCAAACGGAAATAACCATCTTCTCCATCACAACGTTTATCCAACTCACGAATAATCGCTAACAATTCATCAAAGCTATATGGTAAAACGATACGATAGTCATCTAATGCTCGTTGCAGCCTTTTACAATGCTCTTCCCACAGAAATACGTCCCCGTCATACGTGCGAAATGTTTCAAAGAAGCCTAACCCATACAAAAATCCGTGATCAAATGGCGAAATCCTTAAATCTTCACTCTGTACATACTCCCCGTTCATCCAACACCACATTAGTTACCACTTCCTTCAGTAACCTCACAATAGCACTCGATAAAGTTCTGCAATATCTTCTTACCTTCCTCTGTCATAATCGACTCCGGATGGTACTGAACACCTTCAATCGGATAATCCTTATGACGAATCCCCATTATCTCACCTTCTGCTGTCGACGAAGTAATTTCTAGACATTCAGGTAAAGTTCCACGTTCAACAATTAATGAGTGATAACGCGTTGCTTGGAACGGATTTGGTAGCCCACTATTTACACCTTTACTATCATGCTGTACAGGTGACGTTTTACCATGCATTAAACGTTCTGCACGAATAACTTTCCCACCAAATACTTGCGCAATCGCTTGATGCCCTAGACAGACACCAAAAATCGGAATGCTCCCTGCAAAATGAGCAATGATTTCTAAACTTCTACCGGCTTCATTTGGACTACAAGGTCCTGGAGAGATAACAATCATAGCAGGCGCAAGCTTCTCAATCTCCTGCACTGTTAACTCATCATTCCTTTTCACGATAAGCTCTTGTCCAATTTCACCAAAATATTGCACAAGATTATAGGTAAATGAATCATAGTTATCAATCATTAAAATCATATGTTACACTCCTCCGCCATTGCCTTCGCTTGCCATAAAGCCTTTGCCTTATTTAGCGATTCAATATATTCATTTGCAGGAATAGAATCTATCACAATACCCGCACCTGCTTGTATATATGCCATCTCTTCCTTAATAAAAGCCGTACGAATGACGATATTAAGTTCTAAATCACCATTGTATCCTAACCAGCCGATTGACCCTGTATATAATCCCCGACGAACCGTTTCAAGTTCCTCAATAATTTCCATAGTACGAATTTTGGGTGCACCTGTTATTGTGCCACCAGGGAATAGCGCTCTTACAACATCTGCATTCGAACAATTTTCATCTACAATGCCCCGCACATTCGAAACAATGTGCATAACATGCGAATATCTCTCAATCACCATAAACTCATTTACTTCTACAGTTCCATATTTTGAGACACGACCTAAATCATTACGCTCTAGATCAACGAGCATAACATGTTCCGCACGTTCCTTTTCATTATCAATTAATTCTTGTGCCAATCGTTCATCTTCAACAATATCCTTCCCTCTCGGGCGGGTTCCTGCTATTGGGCGAGTTGAAAGCTCCTGCCCTTTTTTCTTCACAAGTAATTCAGGAGAACCTGAAACGACAGCAAATTCAGGAGAATTGATAAATGCCATATACGGAGAAGGATTAAACGAACGTAGCGCCTCATACATTTGCATAGGTTCTGCACCAAGCTCTTTTGCTTGTCTAACGGATAGATTCACTTGGAACACATCACCTTGCGCAATATAATTTTGCACTTTACGGACAGCCTCTTCAAAAACCTCTGACGATAGTGATACTTGTAGCTTTGTTACATCATGCACAACATCAGTAGCCGCTCCCTCCGCAAACATTTGCGATTTTAGACCTCTCTCTATAGCAAGTTGCCAATCGCGCGCTCGTTGTTCAAGGTCTACATTGCTAGATGAAAGCTTCATCAAATGAACTTGTTCTTCCACTACATCAAATACAGCCCATTCATCAAATAGATAAAAATATAAATCCGGTATTTGCAGATCATCCTCCGCTAGATCCGGTAGGTTCTCTATTTTTCGTGCATAATCATATGAGATAAATCCTGCTGCCCCACCCTGGAAATCCGGAAAATCGACATTAGCAGGCAATCTATATTCTGCCATTAAATCTTCCAACAAATGTAATGATTCTCCTACCCGTATTTCTTCTCGTCCATCACGCCAAGAAATAAGTATGCCGTCATCTGTCGAACGTACTACAGCCATCGGGTTCCACCCTGCCACTGACTGCTGACCACCGCGGCCACTCTCTAATAACAAATGATACTGTTCACTTTTTACAAGTTCCTTAAACGCATAAAAGAATGACTGTTTATCCATCGAAAAAGATGGATAGTTAATTAACGATAAGCTCAAGAACTCTTCCTCCAATTAATTAAATTTATATTTTACAAATTTTGTTTTAAAAATTGCACCGACATCTAACAGTATATGAAAATGAAAGTCAGAGAGCAAAGTTCTAGAGAAAATATAGACAAAAATAAAAAACGGAGCACATATATGCCCCGCTTAGAATTTAATATAGTGGAATTAGTCGTCAAAGTGGTAAAGAGGCGTACTTAAGTATCTTTCTCCATTCGATGGAAGAATCGCTAAAACGTTTTTACCTTTACCAAGACGTTTTGCTGTTTCGATTGCTGCGAAAATAGCTGCTCCAGATGAAATACCACCTAATACACCTTCTTCTTTAGCAATTTTACGAGCTGTATCAAATGCAGCGTCATTTTCCACTGGGAAGATCGAAGTATAGATTTCCGTATTCAACACTTTTGGAATAAAACCTGCTCCGATCCCTTGAATTTTATGAGGTCCCGGTTGTGCCCCAGCTAGAACTTGAGAATCTTTTGGTTCTACTGCAATAATTTCAATTTCAGGATATTTTTCTTTTAATACTTCTCCTACACCTGTAATTGTACCACCAGTACCAACACCAGCAATAAATGCATCGAGATTTAAGCCATCAAATGCTTCAACTATTTCTGGACCAGTTGTTACACGGTGAACTTCAGCGTTTGAAGGGTTTTCAAATTGTTGAGGAACAAACCAGCCATTTTGTTCAGAAAGCTCATTTGCCTTTGCAATTGCACCTTTCATCCCTTCAGCGCCAGGTGTTAAAACAAGATCCGCTCCGTAAGCACGTAGTAAATTGCGACGTTCCATACTCATTGTATCAGGCATTACTAACACTGCTTTATATCCCTTAGCAGCTGCTACCATTGCAAGACCAATACCAGTATTACCACTTGTCGGCTCAATTAATGTGCTTCCCTCTTTTAACTTACCAGCTTTTTCAGCAGCTTCAATCATCGCTAAAGCAATACGGTCCTTAACACTACTGCCCGGATTAAAGTATTCTAGTTTTACGTAAACATTCCCATCATTCGGTCCTGTAACATTATTCAATTTCACGATTGGCGTTTTACCAATTAAATCTGTTACTGAATTAACTAATCTACTCATCTTTTACTCACTCCTAATTCCTAGTAATTTTATAGGTTTTAAATTATCTTAATTTTACAACCTATTGGTTACGTTTGTCAAATGAAAAACTATTTACTCTACTAAAAATGCAAACTATATTCCTAAGTAACAAATCCCACCAATGAACCCTAAGATCATTCCTTATAGACGTGTATATTCATTCCACTCATGTAAAATAAAAAAGACTACTCTACAATTAGTATGTGCAGAGTAGTCTAGATATCATTATTTTATAAGTCTTTATCATGCATCAATATGTCTTCACAATATAAATGTTTCGGCATTTAATTAAGATACAGACTAATTTAAATTACATTCTTCAGAATAGATTTACTAACATTTTAAGAATTTATTTCTGTTATGAATCCTTCTAATTCTTCTTTTGAGTATTGGTACTTTTCTTGACAGAAGTGACAATGAGCTTCTGCTTTTCCATCTTCTTCGATCATATCACGTATTTCTTTTTCACCTAAGCTAATGATAGCTGCGCCAAAACGTTCTTTTGAACAACTACATTCAAATTTCACAGGCAATGTATCTAGCATTTGAACATTATCTTCACCTAATACGGCTTTTAAGATTTCTTCAGGTGTGAAACCTTTTTGAATCATTTTAGAAACCGGTTCGATTTTCGATAATTGGTTTTCAATTTGCGTAATGGTTTCATCATCTACACCAGGTAGAAGTTGTATGATAAATCCGCCAGCCGCCAGAATAGAATCATCTGTATTTACCAAAACACCAAGACCTACTGATGAAGGTACCTGTTCAGATGTAGCAAAATAATATGTGAAATCTTCTGCAATTTCCCCAGAAACAATCGGCACTTGTCCAGAGAAGAAGTCACGTAAACCTAAGTCTTTCACAACTGTTAATGCACCTTCAGTACCAACAGCTCGGCGCACATCTAGTTTTCCTTGAGGATTCAAATCAAATTCTACATGCGGATTTGTAACATAACCACGAACTTCACCTTGTGCATTCGCGTCTACGATCATCGAACCAATTGGTCCATTACCTTCAACTTTAACAGTGATTTTATCTTCACCTTTTAACATAGCACCCATCATCACTGATGCAGTCATTGTACGACCAAGTGCCGCAGAAGTTGTTGGCCAAGTATCATGACGACGTTGTGCTTCCCCAACCGTTTCAGTTGTACTCACAGCAAATGCACGCACACTATTATTAAACCCTAACGCTCTTACTAAATAATCTCCCACTCTTATATTCCTCTTTTCTTATTGATTTCTCTTATATATTATACGCAGTCCCTTTAAAGTTAAAAATGGATCAACAATATCGATAATTGTTGATTCTTTCGCAATCAATGAAGCAAGTCCACCCGTTGCAATTACAAGTGGTTCCTTCTTATTCTGCACCTTCATTCGACTAACGATACCTTCTACTTGTCCAACATAACCGTACACGATACCGGATTGCATAGCAGATACCGTATTCTTTCCAATAACATTACCAGGTCGCATAATTTCAACACGCGGCAATTTAGAAGCACGTGCAAATAATGCTTCTGTTGAAATATTAATACCAGGCGCAATTGCCCCACCCATATAGTCACCTTTATCATTCAAATAACAATAGGTTGTTGCCGTACCGAAATCTACAATAATCAGTGGCGATTCATACTCATGAAGTGCAGCTACAGCATTCACAATACGATCAGCACCAACTTCCCTCGGATTTTCATATTTGATATTCAGACCTGTTTTCACACCAGGTCCAACAATCAATGGCTCTAGAGAAAAATACTTACGACACATTGCCTCTAGTGAAAACATTATCGGAGGCACTACTGAAGAAATAATAATACCATCTATATCAGCAAAAGATAAATCCACATGTGTGAACAATGATTTAACCTGCATTGCATATTCATCTTCTGTCTTATGCGGGTCAGTTTCCATACGCCAATGATGCATAAGTTTGTCATCGTTAAATATACCAAGGGAAATATTCGTATTCCCAGTATCCATTACTAAAATCATCAACCCAAGCCTCACTTACATACAGTTTTCTGAAAGAATCATAACATATTTTGGCCTAATAAAAGAAGCTGATTGCCTTATGCGTACACAAAGGTCAATCAGCTTCTAATTTAATAGCTATTATTTTCGTTCTTCTTGAATACCATCATTTGATGTTCCATCCTGCTTTTCAGTAGGTAGGTCACTTGATGTTGGATCAGCAGTTCCAAATACATCAAGCTTTTCTTCTTTAACTAAAGTTACATTTTTAGATTCATTACTTTCAAGTACTAGATCAGCTTTTTTACCATTACTTTGGTTATAAGGTCTGTCTGGCAATTTCCCATGATCTTTTAGATGTTGAATCTGTTCTGCATCTAATGTTTCAACTTCAAGTAAAGTTGTAGCAATTAAATTTAGAAGATCACGATTTTCAGTAAGAATACGTTTTGTACGGTCATATTGCTCTTTTACCATACTTTGCATCTCTTGATCAATTTCGTAAGCAATTTTATCTGAATAGTTTTGTTCAGAATTGATATCTCGACCTAAGAAGACGTTGCCCCCTTGGCTTGAACCAAATTGCAATTGACCAAGTTTATCACTCATACCGTATTCGGTAACCATTGAGCGAATAATACTTGTTACGCGTTGGAAGTCATTATGAGCGCCTGTTGAAACTTCACCAAAGACGATATCCTCAGCTACACGTCCACCAAGTAAACCTGCTACTTTATCAAGAAGCTCCGGTTTAGTCATGAAGTAACGATCTTCTTTTGGAAGCATTACAGCGTAACCGCCAGCTTGACCACGAGGTACAATTGTTACTTTATGAACTTTTTCAGCCTCATCCAATATTAATCCAATCACAACGTGTCCTGCTTCATGGTATGCAACAATATTACGTTCTTTTTGTGAAATGACACGACTCGTTTTAGCAACACCAGCAATTACACGGTCTGTTGCTTCATCGATATCTCCCATGTCTATTTTCTTCTTATTCGTACGAGCAGCGACAAGCGCGGCTTCGTTTAATAAGTTTTCTAAATCTGCACCAGAGAATCCTGGTGTACGTTGAGCAATTGCTTTTAGGTCCACTGATTCGTCTAAAGGTTTTTTACGAGCGTGTACTTTAAGAACCGCTTCACGACCTTTTACATCTGGGCGTCCAACTGTAATTTGACGGTCAAAACGACCTGGACGTAATAATGCAGGATCTAGAATGTCTGGGCGGTTCGTTGCAGCAACGATAATAATACCTTCGTTTTCACCGAAACCATCCATTTCAACAAGTAATTGGTTTAATGTTTGTTCACGTTCATCATGACCGCCACCTAAGCCTGCGCCACGTTGACGACCAACTGCATCAATTTCATCGATGAATATGATACATGGTGCGTTTTTCTTCGCGTTTTCGAATAAATCACGAACACGTGAAGCCCCCACACCAACAAACATTTCAACGAAGTCAGAACCACTAATAGAGAAGAATGGTACACCAGCTTCACCGGCTACCGCACGTGCTAGTAAAGTTTTACCAGTACCAGGAGGTCCTACAAGTAGAATCCCCTTCGGAATACGCGCTCCAATATCATTGAACTTAGTAGGATCTTTTAGGAAATCTACTACTTCTACAAGTTCTTGTTTTTCTTCGTCGGCGCCAGCTACATCTGTAAAACGAACTTTTTTCTTCTGATCGTCATACAGCTTAGCTTTACTTTTCCCGAAGCTCATTACACGATTACCGCCACCTTGTGCCTGGTTCAATAAGAAGAAGAACAGGATAAAGATGATGATGAATGGAATAATTCCAGTAAAGAACTGAATCCATCCGCTCGTTTCAGGAGCAGGTAAAAAGTTGATTTTCGAGTTGTTTTTTGCCGCAGCATCAATTTTATCCATTACTGCTTGGTTATCACGAGGTATAGTCGTTACGAAAGATTCACCTTTTTTGTAACCCTCTAATTCACCTTTAACGACATAAACCAATTTGTCAGGCTGTAACTCCGCACGGGTTACTTTGCCTTTATCTAGTGCTGTTATAAACTCGTGATACTGTATTTCTTTCGTCGGTTGGTTCGAGTTATTAAACGTACCAAAAATCCCGATGATCACGAGGAAAATTAATAAATATAATATGGTGTATCGAAATATTCGATTCATCCCCAGCCTCCTCACAAGGTAAACAGAAAAACTATAGTAAATCTTAACATATGAACATTAAGGCGTACAACGAAAAGCATTTGTAAAAAGAAGTTTCAATGTAAAATTGTCAAAATTTTAACATTGTTATTAAAATGAATAAACTTCTTTCTTTAACACCCCAATGTATGGTAAGTTACGGTATTTTTCTGCGTAGTCTAATCCATATCCCACAACAAATGCATCTGGTACTTCAAAACCTACAAAGTCAGCTTTTAAGTCTACTTTGCGACCAGTTGGTTTATCTAATAATGTAACGATTTTAATTGATTTTGCTTTGCGATATTTGAAAAGGTCTACTAAGTAGCTTAGCGTCAAACCACTATCAATAATATCTTCTACTATTAAAATATCGCGACCTTCAACACTTGTGTTTAAGTCTTTGACAATTTTCACTTCACCAGAAGATACAGTTGCATTACCGTAACTAGTTACATCCATAAAATCTACTTCAACGTAAGTGTCAATTCGTTTCATTAAATCAGCCATAAACGGCATCGCACCTTTTAGTACACCAATCATTAAAGGAAACTTCTCTTGATATTCCTCCGTTAAGGATTCCCCAATCTCACGAATTTTAACTTGTAAATCTTCCTCTGAAATTAATACTTTTTCGATGTCTTTTTGAAGCATCTTAGTTCCTCCTTGATTGTATATAGACACTACAAAGTTTGTTGATCTACGATGAAGAATGCATCATCAGTAGAACGTTCGCTATAAGAAAAACAATTACCTATACGAAGACCAGGAAGTGCAATAACCTCATTTTCTTGCGTAACAATAACCGGCCATTCATCTCTAAGCGCCATTGGTACCTTCTCGTCAATAAAAATACGAGATATGCGCTTATGTTGATTCAAGCCGAGTAAATTGATGCGGTCTCCATTCATTCTAGTTCGGACATATAACGGCAATGACAGCAACTCAATTTGAAAAAAATACGTCTTTGCGGACGGGGTAGTATCAGATGGCCTTTCATCAGATAGCTTTCCTATGTATACACGCAAATTGTTCGTCAAATTCGTCCATGTATTAAGCGTAACCATTAAAGGCGACTTTTCTACACTTGAAATTTGTTTTTTCTTGATAATTAGCTCATCATATTGACGAATTGCTACAACACCTTTTGGTAAATGCAAAATTGCATTTCCAGCCATTGATGAAGTCTGTTCGAGAATAGAGTTCCAAAGAGTATAACTTTGTACAATGGTTGTATCTTTATATAGATATTTTAATAGTAGTAGAATGATTCTTCTTTGTAAAGCGAGTGGCTTATTTTGGAATGCTTTTATGCAAATTCCCCATGAATCTTCATTTATTTTAGCCACAACTTCATGAAAAGCATCTTGCGCTAAACTTCGCAATAAATCTTCATCAGCTTGTGCCCTTTCAGTATACTGACGAACTGCATCAGCAACACGTGGATTTTCACCCTCTAATAACGGCACAACATGATGGCGAATTCGATTACGTGTATAAGAATCCTTTTTGTTACTAGAATCTTCTCGATAAACCTGTTCGTTTCGTTGTAAATAAGTATGAATTTCATTCTTTGTTACAGATAAAAATGGACGTATTAGATGCCCATTTGCAAATGGGCGATCTCTTTTTATACCAGTAAGACCAGAAGCACTTGAGCCTCTTGTAAGCGCCATAATGACACTTTCTACTTGATCATCTGCATGATGCGCAACAACAAGATGCGTACTTGAACTTTCTAACATGATTTTCTCGAAATAACTATAACGCTCTCTACGGCATATAGCCTGTAGATTCCCTTTCTCACGTTGTAAAATTTCAGGAATAGGTATATCAATAGCATAAACAGGAATGTCATGCTCTTTGCAAAAAGCTTCAACAAATCGACGATCCCCTTCAGCATCTTCCCCACGCAACATATGATTCACATGAATCGCTGCAACGGAGACACCCAGTCGGTCCTTCTCTTTATACAAAAAATGCAGAAGCGCCATTGAATCAGCACCCCCCGAACAAGCTACGAGAAGACGGTCACCTTCATTACATAAATGATACTGCTTCATGTATTGATAAGCTTTTTGTTCGAGTTGTTCCATCTTCTCACCTCATTCACTATCTTACCATTCTTTGCTCAGAAATAGCCGCCGAAGATGGTTTAAATAAAGACCAATTCGATATTTTATGTTCAATGCGAATTGCTACGAGTGTACAATCATCATTTGGTACATCCGGACCTCGAAATGCACGTATAACAGATGCACACATATCCTCAGCTGGACAATTCTCTAGCTCGCGTAAATGACGAATTAGTTTACTTTCCTGCTCTTCCCAAGGCTTATTTTCAAAGAATAGACCATCTGTACACATGAAAATAATATCTCCTGCTTTTAGCGATACTTGATCTGCTTCTACTGAAAAGGATGTCAAAAATCCTACTGGCTCACTCTTACTCTCTAGTCGAATACACTTTTCCCCTCGCACTAAATAAGTTGCCATACTCCCTGCTTTCCAAGACCATAAGGTTCCAACTTGTAAATCAACAAGTGCAAAATCCATTGTCGCGTACATATCACTATCATTTTTCAAAGACATGACATAATGCAATGTATGCATCGCTGTTTCGGGTGCCATTTGATGGTGCATACATTCACGCATTAATCGAATGAGACGTCTGCTCTCCTGATGCGCTTTTTTACTATGTCCCATTCCATCTGATAACATAACGGCCGTAAGCCCCTGATGAAGTGGAAAAACGGCGTGTGAATCACCAGAGTAAATCGTATTCTGCTTCGAAGACGTATATACATCATAAGACATATGGAAACGAACTGAAGATTGGAAAGTCATCTGTAAATGTGGATACGGACTGTCCTTCATAGCAGTTCGTGCGATTTCAAACGGCTCATTAAACACACTTTGTAGAATAGGTAGTACTAAGCGTTCTGCTAATGTTTGATCTGTTTCCCACATGGCCTTTTTCTCTGGTAAACAGCAAACAATCTTTCGATTCCCTGCCTCATTTGATAAAATATCTACTTGAAAATGTTCGATACCAGCAAGCTTTAGCTCTTCTGATAGTTCGTCCTCTTTATGTTGAAAAGAGACTGCTTCTCCCGTCATATCATTCATCACCATATCGATATGTTGACACATATCCCTCAATTGCAAGGCAATCATCTTACGACCGTGGTAAAACTGACCACTAAGTTGCTTTTTCGAAACCTTCTCCTCAAGCGCTGACAAAAACGGCCCGGACTTCACACATTTATAACGAATTTTCTCATCAAGCTGTAGTCTCGTCGCTGCATTCGCAGTTGCACTTGCATCCAGCCATCTCTGCGTTAGATCTGGCATCTCACTTTTGCTATTGCTCCAACATTTATCATACTTAAAACAGGATTGGCAAACTCCGGGAGGCTGCTCTTGCCTCTCTTCCGCTACATGTCTATTCACACTCCCAAAACGATCATGTACAAGCTCTTTCATAAAATCTACGAAGTGATGGAAATCTACAAGCTTTGTATTGAGTCTTTCCGTTAACCACTTCTGCCTTTCTAAAAGCACTTCGTCTCTGTTTGGATATAGTTGATTTTGCCAATACAGTACCCATTTCTGTGGGAAGATAAAAAATAATAGGGTAGCAAATGCAATAGACATAAAGAATGTGTAATCAAGTGGCAGTGTCGCATCATACAATGCAAAAAAGACGCTCGCCATTATGCCTCCTGTAGCAATCCAAAACTTACCGACATTTTTACAAACTCCAGCAAATAATCCTGTTACCGCGTAAACCGCCATCATTCCACTAAAAGATAATTGAGATAAACTAAGTATCATACCTGTTAGCACTGCAACAGCTGTTGCTAATGTGACACCGCCAACTAATGCAGATACAAGTATGAGTAAATGCATGGCAATACGCGATACTGATAAGAAGCTAAGTACAACACCATCCATAGCCGTTAATACCACAGCGCCTACGATCAATGCTGCACCGAGTCGCTCAAAAGACCATTTGGCCGTCATTAACTGATGCATCGGTAAGAAAATGAGACCCAAAAAGAGCGTCATGAAGATAGCAAGTGTACCTTCATACCCGACGTATAGCCAAACAAGAATTGGAGGATGCCCACTATATGAAATATATTGCCAAACTATTTGAACCATCAAAATACTAAACCCGACTATTACAGGAAGTGGCAATCGTTTAAAAGGGGTTTTTAAAAGGAGTAATAAAAACAACAATTCTAATATATGAATTGTTGTTTGACCGAAACCTAATGTAAGACTTCCACACAATCCCCCTACTAATGTCCAACTCATCCACCTTGGATATCTAGTAAATGCAATTGCTGCAATCGGTAGGAAGAATGGTACTGTTGCTTCAAATAACACGGCCTGAGATAAGTAAAAGGAACAAAATAAAAACAAAACAGATAGCCATATCCGATATTTCCCCTTAGCTACACTTGCCCATGTATTCTTAATTGCTTGATTTTGAGCTATTCCTTCATGCCACATCTTCATAAAACAACCTCCTCCTGAACATTGCCACCATTATAGACTGAATATTCCATAAAGTTTGTCTTTTTGTGTTTCCACGAAAAAAAACTTTTCGACGAGAAATTGCTTTTTTTAAGAAAATATTTTCATAAAACAGCTTGACACTTACATACCTTATCTTGTATTATTTATTATGTTGTTTAAAACGGCGGCGTAGCTCAGCTGGCTAGAGCGTACGGTTCATACCCGTGAGGTCGGGGGTTCGATCCCCTCTGCCGCCATATTTTTTTCATCTAGGCCATCTGTGCCAATATTTTTTTGGCCCCTTGGTCAAGCGGTTAAGACACCGCCCTTTCACGGCGGTAACACGGGTTCGAATCCCGTAGGGGTCATCCTAAAAAGCAACTTTCCCAACATGAGAAAGTTGCTTTTTTGTTTGTCAAAATAAATACGGTATATAAATTTAAGTGGCAAATCATCTACAGAGGTGTCGTTATAGGCGAATTATAGTTTGTTTGTATTGCATTTAATAGTACAATTCGTCAGGTATAAACAATAAAAAAGCAATCCACAACGTACTTGGATTGCTCAAAAATCTATTTCACACTTTTTCTACAATTAAAATAGCCAGCAAGTTACCCTCTTCTTGCGCCTCGGCCACCACGTTTAGATTCTGTGGCGCGCTTTAATGTTGCAAGACGATCTTCACTGTCTTTTAAGAAACGGGCCATTTTTTGTTCAAAATTTTCTTTCGGTTGATGACGATTATCATTACGATCATTTGAACGGTTATTATGACGTGGGCGTTGAGGGCGCTCTGGTCGTTCTGCTTGAGGCTTTGCTTTACGAATAGACAAACCAATTTTGCCATCCGCTTCGACATTCATTACTTTAACCTCAACCATTTCTCCAACTTTCAAATGTTCGTTGATGTCTTTTACATAATTGTCCGCAACCTCACTAATGTGCACAAGACCTGTTGAGCCATTTGGCAGCTCTACGAATGCTCCAAAATTTGTGATACCTGTTACCTTCCCTTGTACCTTGCTGCCTACTTCAATTGACATAAAAAAAATGCTCCTCCTTAATAAATAAAGCGACTTTGTAAGCCATGTAATCAATTTATGAATCTTAAAACTCGGCTAGATTCTCACTTCTAATTATATCCAACAAAAAAAGAGTGTCAATAAGACTACTCTTTCGAATCCCCACTTTTCTCATCTTTTTCGGTATTTTTTGGAATTGAGAAAATGATTTCACCATCTTCAGAAAGGAAAAGTTCTTTACGTGCTAATTTGGCGATATAGTCATCGTCTTTTAGCTTCGAAATTTGAATTTTCAATTCCTCTTGTTGGTCTTGGGTGTCTGAAAGTTTTTGTGTTAGCTCGATTTTTTGTTGTTCTTTATTAGCGAGCGTCTTCTTTTGATTTATTAATGTAAACATTAGGGACCCCATAACGAGAACAAATGCGATTGCGAAAAGCGCCAGTCTTCGATAAAGACGTATTTTCATGGCTCTTTTTTTCTTTTCCTGCCGTTCCATGGACTCGATGTATTCTCGACGAATGGCAGCAACCGAATTTTCTCCACTAGCTTTTTTGTTACGATTATTCATCCTCGTTATCCCTCCCTAATTAATAATTCTTTTAGCTTCTTGGTTATTATTGTATGTGTATTCTCCATTATAACGAATTTACCTTGTTTTTTTAAGTCTTAACTGTTTAGTTTTTTTAACCAATGGCATAAATGGTAGCAGCAGGAGCCTTACAATACGCATTAGGGCGCGGATTATCCATCTTATGACAGAAAAGAAAAAATTAAAAATCAACCATATTGGCCTAAGTAAAATGATGTATATTAGACGACCTCCAAAACGAAATACAGATTGGAAGTATAACTGGTAACAATAAAAACCTGCGAGCTGCGCTATTGGATCAACAATACGCCATTCACCAGCTCGCACTTTAAATAGTAAATAAAAACTAGCTATACCGAGTATAAGCCAAGTTATCAACTCTAACGCTATATAGCCTTTTCTTCTGAATGACCGCGGGGGTGCATAATATTTAATCGTACGTACTAAATCTATACATGCTGCTCCTACAATTCCACTAGCAATCATGACGAGAAGGCTGAGAAATTGCGCTGTTACGGTCATCCAAATATTTTATGAAGGAAGCTTTTAGACAAGCCGTTGTCTTCGTCATCATACTGTAGCGTCTTCACTGTTCCTTCAAGTGTCAATAAACCTTTGTCTACATCCAAATGGACAATACGTAACTCCTCACCTCTGATGAGTAAATGTCCTTGCGAAGTGTGCACTAAAAACTCTTCTTGATCAAAGCGCTCGATTGATTTCACCGAAGTGACATCCATTCGTTTGCGATTTCTGACCGTTAGCAAATGATCCCCTGTTGGAATTGTGTACGTTGCATTATCCGGCTGTAACGTCAATGATTCCCCTCCCTTGTCCTGTCTTTAAACTATATGCTGCGGACAAACCCTTTATGATAAAACTGCTAATTTCCATTTAGAAATTTGTTTATAGATCGTTTTTTCTAATCGATTTGCTAGCATTTCTTTACTATTTTAACGTTAGCTCTTACAACATTCACTCTTCACATAGTTAGAAGAAATCCCTCTAAAAATGCATTACTGCATATATCTGCTCATTTCTATGGACCCTGATATAAGATATTCTTATCCCTTAATAATTTGTAACTTCTACCCTATCATGATTACTGATCAGTGATACTTTGGGGAATTAGCTTGGGAGTTGCCTAATTAAAAAGGTTGTCCTAAAATTTAGCGAATCCTAAATTTCAGGGCAACCTCATATAAAATCATTCAAACAAATATAGATCCATGCTTAAAATACTGTTTCACTATAAGCAATATCTACTTTCAAAATCAGCTAGTTCTCATCATCGATAAATTGCGGTTCAATCTTCTCTAATTTTTCTTCTTTTAAAATTGTAAACATTCTTGCTGCGTCTTCTTTTTTCACTGTATCTTTCAATTCTTCAACACGTGCTGTTACAACTTTTTGACCGAAGCGAATTGCGAGTTCATCACCAGCTTTTACAGCAGTACTTGCTTTCACCACCTTACCGTTAATTGTAATACGGCCTTGATCAGCAACCTCTTTTGCTAATGTACGACGTTTAATCAAACGCGATACTTTCAAAAATTTATCTAATCTCATATTATATTCCCTCCTTGTAATTTAGCCTCGTTCCAAAAGGCATCTAGCTCTTCAAACGTATAAGCTTTAAAGTCTTTTTTACCAGCCATTACTTGAGCTTCAACATAGCCAAAGCGACTAGCAAATTTTCGGTTAGCGTGGAGCATGGCATCTTCAGCTGAAATTTTATATACACGCGCGATATTCACTAACGTAAATAGCACATCGCCAAATTCATCGAGACGTGATTCATTCGTTCCATTCGTTACCTCAGCTCGGAATTCCTGCCATTCTTCGGAGAATTTTTCCCACACGCCTTCTGTCGTAGGCCACTCAAATCCAACTTTTGCAGCTCGTCTTTGATAATTATAAGACGTTTGTAGTGAAGATGTTGCTCGGTACTCACCTTTTAATAAAGGTTCTGGTATCTCACTATTAGCATTTTCTTTACTTTTAATTTTTTCCCAGTTGGCATTTACTTCTTCCACACTATCTACAGTAACATTACTAAATACGTGAGGATGACGACGAATCATCTTTGTGCTTACAACTTCTAATATATCTTCAAGGTTGAAGAATCCTTCATCTTCACCGATTTGTGCGTGTAAAAATACTTGTAGTAGAACATCACCAAGTTCTTCAATCATATGCTCATCATCTTGCTCATCGATCGTTTGTAAGAACTCATGTACTTCCTCTAGCATATATCTTTTCAAACTTTCATGCGTTTGCTGTTGATCCCAAGGACAACCATTAGGACCACGCAATGTTGAAATAATCTCACGGAAAGTTGACCATTCACGAACAGCCTCATCACGATTTGTTACTGGAGGTACATAGACAGTTGTTAAGTTATCAATTTCCGCTGCACGGTCCAATTCGTATAAAGGAACTGTACGTAGTTTTTCGCCTTGTGAACCTGCTGCAGTAACGATTGTAACTGGATAGTCCTCACGGTATTTTTCCATCAAAGTCAGTTTTACTTCGGAAGCGCTGAAAGTATCATATACTTGTGCAATTAATAGATGTTGCTTCATATTCACTTCATGTGCTGAGAAAGTTGTTCCATCTACCAGTTGGAAGCCATCGATTGGGTCGATACGTAATGCTCCGAAGATTGGATCTAGGAAACTTTGACCTCCCTCAATGTTCAGTTTTACTTTCCCTTCTTTTTCAGCTTCGATTAAAAGTTGAACAGTTAACTCTGCTACGAGTGGATGTCCAGGTACAGCGTACATTATGTCTTCCTTCTCCACATAACTTAAAAGCGTTGCTACAATTTCTTCATAAACTGGTCGGAAATCATCGTGCTTTTCATAAACATAATCAAAGCTTTCAAATTCGATTCCTTCAGTTGCTAACTCATTTAATACTGGGTGATCTATCGTACGTACATATATTTTCTTTGCCTGTTGTAGCTTGCGATAAACACCTATTTGTAATTGTTCAAAGTCACTAGCTCCGAGACCGATTATTGTTAATTGATGCATAATTTTCACCTATCCTTATTTCTTTCTTTGAAGCCATAATTGATAACTAGCCATTCTGCGCCCAAACGGTAGTAAAAACCAATCCCTACTCGTTAGAACTCCATACTTCGCAATGATTGTCAAAAAGACAAAGGCTCCTATCAATGCTGCTGAGCTACCAGTCAATGTCGCATTCAATCGCGAAGGTAAAGAAGCAAAGAGCCACTGCCCAGCAAAATAACTCCAACACACCACAAAAGCTATCATGACGACGGAAGCAAATCCAGTACATATATAAAAACGTAAAGGTGCGAAGCGTATCGGTCTAATTTTTTTAAAATAATAGATCAACCCAATAGCTGAACATATTAAACCTAAATTACTAGCATACACTGCACCAATGATACCCCATCTCATAATAAACAACTCATTACAAATCACTTTCACTATAAAGCCTACAATTAATATTAAAGTCGGTATTTTTAATTTCCCTAACCCTTGAAGCATAGCTGTTAATGTTAAAATAAGCGACAGCCATATAATTTGCACCACAAATAATATCAGCACATTAGATAATTCTCTTGTTTCAAATAGCATCTCATTTACATAAGGCATAACCAGCATTAAACCAAGCGTCGCAGCAAAACCAAATAACAAGGCCGTGCGATAAGTCACTTGAATAAACCGTTCAGTTCTTCGCCCATTGTCCTTTTTTGATGTATGAGCAACAAGAGGGACAATGGCAAGAGATAGCGATGTCGCAATTACAAGCCCAACTTGCACAAGTGGCTGCCCTCTATCGTAAATTCCCTTCGTTTCCATTGCCTCTATGGTTGGTACTCCACTTTTCGTAAGGGTTTCAAAAACAGTAAATGAGTCGACTAATTGAAAAAACAGTAGTAAAAGTCCACTCATACTGACCGTAATACTTAAAACTGTCAATTCCTTTAATACAGGAAATATATCTATCTTTTTCCTTACAACTATTTTGTCCCTCTGTTTAACTTTTTTATAATACATCCACAATAAAATAATGCCTGCCAGTTCACCAACTACAGTGCCTGCCATAGCCATTTGTCCAGCTTGATAAAGCGAAGAGGTTGTCGTCATAACAAGCCATGTGCCACCTAAGATGACAAGAACACGTACAGTTTGTTCCACCACTTGTGCATAGGCAACCGGCGTCATCATACCACGTGCTTGGAAGAACCCTTTATAAACAGCAATTGCTGGCATACATAGCGTAACAAACGCACCTGTACGTAGTAGTGAAGCCAATTCCGGATCGCCCATCCACTTTGCGAATAGATCAGCACCACCAAATAAAATTACGAAGAAAAGAATGGATAGGATACTTAAATAATAAAATACCACTCGTAACAATTCACTACGCCATACCCCTTCATCACTATCTTCAGCTTCAGCAAGAATCTTAGAAATAGCAACAGCAAAACCACTCGAGGTCCAAACAACGAAAATCGCTATAAATGGATACACTTGTTGATAAATATAAAATCCCTGGTCCCCAACTAAATTTTGAAAAGGGACTCGGTACAACATGCTCAGTATTTTGACAAAAAGAGCGGCAAGCGTTAGTAACGCCACTCCCTTCACATATACCTTCATTCCCCACTTCTCAGGCATTTCAAATCCTCATTCCTATACATGGTTCAATAAAATCAATAATAATCTAAATGTCATCAGTATAGCATATTGATGCATATCCATAAAAAATCAGGTTAGCGTGTATCCAAAGGACTATACTTATTAGATAACTATCTCTTTATATAGTAATGAATTGTAAATAAGTGACTTTTAGTTCAATTTCAGTAAAAGAATCCGATAAAATCCTTAATTAAAGAGTATAGAGGAGGGATTACTTTGAAGATGAATGTCACGAATATCAAAACATTTCATAACGCGGCGAAATTCAATCAGCCACATATACTACAAAGTTCATATATTTACGCTGCATTAAAATCAAAATCGAAAAAAAATCGAGTGATAACTGAAAAAGAAAATGGTTATGTACGTCAGTATCTCGTCAAAGAAGATGGCACTAAAATATTAATTTCCGAAATGCGGGAAGATACCGCGAAACAAGCACCTATTCATAATGGATCAAATACACGATCAAATACCGATGATTTAATGAAGTTACTTAATTTTTCAACAAATGTACATCCTTCTAATATTAAAACGATAAAATAAAAAAGTCTCCCTCGCAAAAATTGCGAGGAAGACTTTTTTCATGTTAATCAAGCATTTGCTTGGCAAGAAAGTGAGCAGCAGTTTCAGCTACTTTTTGCTCTGAGTCACCAATAAAGTGCACCTTTGACAATATATAAACAGCGCCAATTGGGTCACCTGAGACGATAATTGGTGCCACACAGTAAGATTTTATTTGCTCAACTTGACCTGGAACTAACTCTACAGAACTTTCATGCTTCTCTACAAGAATGGATCGTTGCATAATACTTTCTTCAGCAAATGATGAGAGCTGTCTATTAACATAATCCTTTTTCGATACACCTGCTACAGCAATCATTTCATCTCGATCACTAATTAATGCAGCCGTACCCAGTGTTTCATATAACGTTTCTACATACGAAGTTGCAAAGTCACTTAATTCGCTAATAGGTGAATATTTCTTTAAAATAACTTCCCCTTCGCGATCCGTGAAAATTTCTAACGGGTCGCCTTCACGAATGCGTAAAGTCCTTCTTATTTCTTTTGGGATAACGACGCGCCCTAAATCATCAATACGTCGTACAATGCCAGTTGCTTTCATTCGTGTTGCCTCACTTTCGACAAAATATAGTTATACTTGTCCTAGTATGGTTCACAAATGGGCAATCTATGCAAAAAGGGTATTACTCAGCAACAGGTGCAGATTCTTCCCTTTTTGCAGTCGGCAAAAGTTTCATAATAGCTTCTAAAATATCAAACGGTAATTGTTTTTCCATTTTACGCTCATCTATTGTAAGTAATAGTTGTTGCCCATCCATCCGGAAGCCCACAGCCCGCCCGAACTTCAATGATTCTGAGACAACTTTTGCGCCATCTATATTCGCTGTACCCTGCTCTGAAATTTGAATAGTAATTACTTTATTCATTTCCTTAATTGAAGTGACTCCTGCTTCTTTCGCCCAAACTTTCATTCGCGCAATACGTAATAATCGTTCGGTTTCAAAAGGTATATCACCAAATCGATCTTGCAATTCATCAATGATTTCTAGATAGTCATCTTCATTTTCCATCGCTTTTACACGTTTATACATTTGAATTTTTTGATAGCCATCTGGAATATATTGATCCGGAATGTATGCGTCATACGGTAAAATTATTTCAATTTCAGGTATGTTTTCTTTTTTCGTACCACTACGTCGTTCTTCTATTGCTTCTTCAAGCATTTGTGAGTACAAATCAAATCCGACAGAATCGATGAAGCCATGTTGTTGAGAGCCAAGTAAATTCCCTGCACCCCGAATTGATAGATCACGCATGGCAATTTTAAACCCAGAGCCAAGTTCAGTAAATTCTTTAATCGCTTGCAAACGTTGCTCCGCTACCTCTGTTAGTACTTTATCACGTTGATACATGAAATAGGCATAGGCTACTCGATTGGAACGCCCAACACGCCCTCGTAATTGATAAAGCTGTGATAAACCCATGCGATCCGCATTGTGTACAATTAATGTATTCACATTTGGAATATCAATACCTGTTTCAATAATTGTTGTAGTGACTAACACATCATAATCTCCGTCCAAAAACCCAAGAATAACAGCTTCTAGCTCAGACTCAGTCATTTGGCCATGTGCAAAGCCGACACGCGCTTCAGGTACGAGCTCTTGAATCTCTTGTACCTTTTTCGCCATATCTTCAACACGATTATATAAATAGAACGTCTGCCCACCGCGTGACATTTCACGCTCAATAGCTTCACGCACAAGCGCACCACTATGCTCCATGACATACGTTTGAACTGGGAAGCGATTTGCAGGTGGTGTTTCGATAACAGATAAATCACGGACACCAACCATCGACATATGTAATGTACGAGGTATTGGTGTTGCTGTTAATGTTAATACATCAACGTTCGTTTTTAATTGTTTGATCTTTTCTTTATGCGTCACACCAAATCGTTGTTCTTCATCGACTACGAGTAATCCTAAATCACGATACACCACGTCTTTAGATAAGAGACGATGTGTACCGACAACAACATCTATCGTGCCGTCTTTTAATCCTTTTAGTGTTTCTGCTTGTTGTTTTTTTGTACGGAAGCGGCTAAGTAAACCAATAGAAACTGCCTGCTCTTGGAAACGTTCTACCATTGTTTCATAATGTTGCTGAGCTAAAATGGTTGTCGGTACAAGGAAAGCTACTTGCTTACCGTCCATAATTGCTTTAAAGGCTGCACGAATGGCAACCTCAGTTTTACCATAACCAACATCACCACAGACAAGCCGATCCATTGGGCGCTCACGTTCCATATCGTGTTTGACCTCACGAATAGAACGTAACTGATCTTCTGTTTCCTCAAAGGGAAACGCCGATTCAAATGTGCGTTGTTCATCGCCATCCGGAGTAAAGGCAAAACCTTTTTCAGCTTCGCGTTTTGCATATAGTTTGATTAAATCATCGGCAATATCTTGCACTGCAGATGACACTTTACTTTTCGCACGTTTCCACTCTGCTCCACCTAGCTTATGTAGCTTCGGTTCACGTTCTTCAGAAGCAACGTATTTTTGGATTAAATCAATTTGATCGACTGGTACGAATAATTTATCGTCTGCTCGGTAGCGGATGTGCAAATAATCTTTATGTGACCCTTTTACTTCTAAAGTTTCGATACCGATATATTTCCCAATACCGTGGTGAATATGAACGACGTAATCTCCAGGTTTGATTTCGGTATAACTTTTTATACGCTCGGCATTTGTCATTTTTTGAGGGCGCGATTTCTTTTTTTGCTTTTGTTTAAATAGCTCCTCTTCCGTAACAATTGCTAAACGCTGTAATGGAAGTTCAAAACCAGCTGTCAATGCACCTTCAATTGCATAAACGCCCGCTCCATTCGGTTGCCCAAGTTGTATATGAATATCGTAATCATCCAGCACTGTTTGCATTTTTCGTAGACGGTCTTTACCTTCCGCCACAAAGAGCACCGTAAATTTCCCTTGCTCCCATCGCTCCATCTCATTTTTCAATAGAGGTATTTGCGCATGAAAATGTTGCATTGGTTTGCACGAGAAACTTGTAGTTTTCTTAAACTGCACCCCAGAAAATGCACGTGTAAATAGAGCAAAAAATAGTTTCGGTTGTTTTAGCATCGCTAAAATTTCTTTTAGTGAATATGAAGGTTTCACGGCATGCACCATTTTCCCTTCTTCTAGGAGGCTCAAGAACCATTCTTTCTCTTCTTTCTCCCACGCATCCATTACTTCTTGTACTCTTCCTAATTCATCAAATACAACGAGAGCATTTTGGGCAAAATAATCACCTAAATAAGATGGCTTATCATATAAAAGCGAGCCATACTTATTGGCGTAATTAGGTAAGTTACCTTGCTTTAGCATTTCAATATCAGCTTGGATATTTTGATAGAGTGCTTCTTTAACATCTTGCGCTTTCACTTTACGTAAGCTTTCTGCCAATGCATTCTCAAGTTTTTCAGCCAGTATTACTCTATCTGCTTGCGTTAAAACGAATTCTGTCGCAGGCAAAATACGTACCTCTTGTAGTTTATCAATTGAACGCTGATCATCAGCTGAAAATGTTCGTATTGAGTCTACTTCTGTATCAAACAATTCAATACGCACTGGCACTTCCATATAAGGTGGATAAATATCTAAGATACCCCCACGTAATGCAAATTCTCCTGGTGTTGTCACCATCTGACCACGTGTATAGCCCATAACAATAAGCTGATTCAACCAAGCTTCTACATCGACATCGGCACCGATTGCCGTTTGAAGACGTAAATTAAGCCATTGCTCTTTTGGGGACATCATTTTACGTAGACCTGCTACTGGAATAATGTAAATTCCTTTTTGTTCATGTAACATATGGTCAATTGTTTCAATTCTTTGCGCTCTTAACTCAGGACTTGCTATCGACATATCAGCTGCGATAAATTCATCAGCTGGATAATAATGCACAAGTTCCTCGCCCATTAACTTCACTAAATCATCATACATTTTCTGCGCCTGTAATAGATTTGGCGAGATGATATACACTGGTTTTTCTATAGCCCCATAAATCGTATCTAAAAAAGCCGGACGCGCACTCCCAGAAAGGCCTGTAATTAACTGAGGACCATTATCTTGCTGCAAATCTTCCAATAATTTTGTTATATGCATATCTTGAGAGAACAATTTACGTAATATCTCCAAATAAAGCCCTCTTTCCTTCAAAAAAATATAATGAACCTATTTGCTCTATCTATATTTTACGAGTAAATAGTCTATCTATTTCATATTCCTTTTCATTCTTATACAGAAAAAGGCCTTGGACGCATTGCGCGCCAAAGCATCCTTCATTATTGTAGCCATTTTTTTAACGCGTAATAGTCTGGAAATTGTTTTAAAGATTCTTCACAGTGCTCACAAATACAATCGACCGTTGTATCTCCATTATGGTCTTTATGAATGTATTGTTCTGCCTCTTCTTCATTTAATTGATGTAACTTACGGACACTTTCCTCTGAATCGAAAGGCAGTAGCCCAACCTCAGTTTCACAGTGCCGACAGCGATAATGAATTGCCATATGCAACATGCCCTCCTTTATAAAAAGTATAGACAGTCACATAGCAATTTATGCTCATTCATTAATTAAATTGATTCATAACATCTATAAACGGCTTGTTCAGTGCATACTCACAAGCATCCGCCGCTTTTTCAAAAGCATCTTGCATTACAGGTTGGTCTTCCTTCGAAAATCTTGCAAGAACATAATCCGAAACCTTCATACCAGCAGGTGGGCGGCTAATACCAATACGAATACGGTTAAAGTTTTGAGTACCTAAATGCTGGATTAATGATTTTATACCGTTATGACCACCCGCACTGCCTTTTTGACGCAAACGTAATTTTCCTTTATCCAAATCTAAATCATCATATATAACAATGATATCCTCCACATCAATATCAAAATAATCCATGATTGGACCTACACATTCACCAGAAATATTCATATACGTAAGTGGCTTCAATAGCATTACTTTGCCTTCTGGGCGGTGGATAGTACCGTACATACCATTAAATTTTGATTGATTTAATGATACACCCCACTTTGCTGCTAATATGTCGATGGTATCAAAACCGACATTGTGATGCGTATGTTCATATGTTTTGCCCGGATTGCCGAGACCAATTATTAGTTTCATAATAGCATCTTCCTTTTCTGCCTAATCCATGCTATTTTATCACATACCGTTGGATATTATGAAAAAATGCAATTATTAGTGGTTTTTCGACTTTTTCCTAAGAAAAAAATCGCTCTATCATAAAATGATAAAGCGATTTTCTCTATTCGACTATTGTTTCCAATAATCGGCCATTTCTCGGTCGAGATATACCCAACCTTTCCAAGAAATATGAATTGTATCACTAATAAAATGCGGCTCGTACTCGTAACCAGTAAAATCAACAAGTGGGAAACCAGCACTTTGCACCTGCTTATTAATTTTCGTATAATACTCTTCTCGACGTTCTTGTGGGAACCCTGCATAATCGTACCATTTTCCATTTACAGGAATAGATACAAACATTGGCTTAGCACCCGCATCCTTTAATACATCCAAGACCATTTGAAAATCTTCATACTCCGGTGACTCTGTGTAGCTTTCTTTTTTACGGAAGCCTTTAAGTTCATCTAACTTGAACTCAATCATCTTTTTATAATATTTATCGTTAATAGATAAATCATTTGTTGTAATTCGCTGACTACCATATTCATCCGCATACTTCGTCAACTGCTCAAAAGATTTTCCAGCAACCATGTCTGGATTTGCATGCAATTTTTCACGCGGCTTTGCCATGATGGAGTAGTACAAATCTTTTTTCTCCATTAACTTTTTATTTATTAAAGCTACTGGTTTTGCTAAAGCTGCTTTTATTGGATACTTTGCACCATCTGTTACTTCATTTTCATAAATTGTTGATAAAACAAAGTCTCTTTGTACAGTATCAAACTGCAAAAGACGCTCCATTGCTTTTTTCTTCAACTGAGGATCCATCTTATTATTCAACGCTAAATCGTAAGACTGCAACATAGAATAGTTAGGTGAGAAATGGAATTCATCAACACCTGTTTCTGTAAACCATTGCGGTGAAATAATAAATACCAATTTCTTATTTTTTAAATTTCCCTCTTGCGCTGCAAAATTCAAAAAATGATGAATCGATTGCGTACCACCACGACCATTTAAATACGTCGTAAAGCCTTCATCATTCGCTTCAAAATAGTTATATGGATGAAATGGATCAAAGCGATTCAACTCAGATGAGCCATAGATTGGGAACATATTCGGCTCTTGTAGTAAACGATTTTGGAAATACTCCCCTTGGAACATTAGAGGATTCAGAGCTGTTTTGGCATGTTCTACATCTTTGTCTGAGATTAAAAACCCAAGCCATTTATTTGGTATAAACAAAAATACTAAAAACAGAATTACCGCAATGATGAGCGGTAAGAAGGCATACTTTCTCATACACGCTCAGCTAACTGCTCTGCGATACGATTCGGTGTATTCCACTCCTCGCGCGTAAACTCTGTAATCGATACTGAAATACCAAACTTTTCTTCTACTTCAACTAGAAACGTAATGATACCAAACGAATCTAGTAAACCTTCTTCAAATAAATCGATATCAGGTTGCTCTACAACAACATCTTCCTGACATACCTCTGCTAATAATTCATATACTTTTTGTTTTTCCATCTTAATCTAACTCCTTATTATTTAAATAGTTGTCCAGAGAAAATATAAAATCCAAAGCAAATAAAGTTAAATGTTATAAACACGGATACAACATGTGTCCATTTATTTTTCGGCCATAGTTTATGTTTTCGATTCCATCTGTCGAAGTAATCATATCCTATGATTAAGGCTGCTTGGTACAAGCCATAAATAATAAAATGCCATTCTAGCCCATGCCAAACACCCATTATAAAGAATAATAGGAAATAACCAATATTAGAAACTGTATAGCGATTTTTAATCCACTTTTTCTTTGTCATCCAAAATACAAAACGCATATATACATAGTCTCTAAACCAGAATGATAGACTCATATGCCAACGATTCCAAAAGTCTTTAATATTTTTACTAATGAAAGGCATATTGAAGTTTTCTGGTGTTTTAACTCCCATTAAATAACTTACTCCTATAGCAAAGGCGCTATAGCCGGCAAAGTCGAAAAATAAATAAAAGCTGTAAGCATACATATAAGCAACGTTAGCCCAAAATGGTGAATGAATATAAGTTGCGTGGTCTGGTAAGTACACAAGAATTTTGTTGTAAATTAAAAATGCTAAAATAAATTTGTATAAGAACCCTCGGAAAATACTATTAATCCCTAAATATAAAAGCTCTTTATACTCCTCTTTTGAAAAGGTCTTATTAACATCCTTCTCAAATCTTCTCCAACGATCAATTGGACCTGATGAGACAGTCGGGAAAAATAGTAGGAAGTAAATAAGCTCACCAATCGGTAGTGTCTGCTTCTTCATCAAGCCGTCACGTGTTTCAATAACTATCTGTACAGACTTAAATGTAATATAAGAAACACCAAGGAATCCAAATATATGATTCAAACCAAGTAATGGTAATACTTTTACAAGCACTAATGGTAATATCGCTAATACAACCATCATACAGAATACAACTGTATTATTACGTTCTTTTCTATAATGATGGTAACCTTTAATTAAAACAATTTGAAAAATCGTAAACAAAATAATAGATATTGCACCGGTCTTCGAATTCCCAAAGATGACGGCCAATATAACAATAGACACAAGCATATTATAAATTTTTGATGATTTACCTAATAACCCAAGAATGATAGTAGGTAAAAGAAGGATACCGATTAGAAAGAAAAATATAAACGAGCCATATGGAATCATACCATAACCTCAGCTATTATTTGTTTTCGATTTATTTTACCATTAGATGTCATAGGTAATTGATCACAATAATTAAATTTTCTCGGAATCATATATGCTGGCAAACCTTTTGCTAGTTCTTTTTTTATAACGCTTGATAATTGATATTCTTTTTCAAAAGAGTGTTCTTTAGGCACGATGTATGCTGCTAAAAAATCAATAGCCTCATTTTTATAAACCGGTACGACTACACATGAATCTACATACTGGCATTGTAATAAATGGTTTTCGATTTCTTCGATTTCCATTCTATAGCCATGAACCTTCACTTGGAAATCTGCACGTCCACTATAGAAATGTAACCCTTTTTTCTGATATCCAACATCACCTGTACGATACGCTTGTTGCCCTTTATATTCAAAAAAGGCTTTTTCAGTTAATGTTTCTTCTCCTAAATACCCTTTACTAACACTCGGTCCAACAATAATCATTTCACCTTTTTCGCCATCAGGTACTATTTGATCATCCTCATCTATAATAAGCATTTGAGTATCACATTTTATATAACCTATTGGTAAAGAAATATGATCATTTAATAATTCTTTGGTTACTTCTATTGCTGAAACAGCTACTGTTGCCTCTGTTGGTCCATATGTATTGAAAATGCGTGCGTTCGGGAACAATTTCAATAACTTTTTTGCAACTTCTGTCGGCAATACTTCTCCACAAAATAGGAAAGTATTTAATGAAGGCAGCATCTCACTAGTAAATTCCGGATTCATTAAACACATTTGTACGAATGATGGAGTGGATGTCCAAACATTTGTTTTTGACTGTGCTAATTGCCCAAATAAAATCTTAGGATTTGCTATCATCTCTTTTGTAATTGCGAATAACGTAGCACCTGTCGTTAGTGCAGGATAAAGGTCCATTACCGACAAATCAAATGAAAATGGTGCCTGATTTAAAAATACCTTGCCCTCTGTTATTGGGAAATCTTCATGCATCCAACTAACAAAGCTCTCTAAATTTTGAGCTGAAATTTGAACACCTTTAGGATTTCCTGTACTACCTGAGGTATAGATAATATAAAAATTATCATTCTCTTTCACCCAAGTAGATGTTGATGATCCATTGGCGTGTTCAGCAACTATATTTGCTAATTGACCTTCAGACATATAAGGAATCGATGACTGCTGAAGTGAATCTCTTTCTAGATTCTCTGTTTCAATGAGAAATGCTGCACCTGAGCACTTAATAATGTTTTGAATTCGTTCTTTTGGAATTGATACATCCACTGGAATATATGGGTGACCTGATTTTACTACTCCTAAAAAGGAGCTAACCATCATGGGTGCCATATGACCATATACTATAATTGGTGCTTTCTTCGGGAGATTTAAAGTGGTTAAATACGCGGCTAATGATTCTGACTGTTTCCATAAATCTCCGTAACTTAATGTCGCATCTCCATTTTGAAATGCAATAGAATCGTCATTATTTAAGGCTATATTTTGAATAGCCGAAAGTATATTCAATGGGAACCCTCCTAACTTTAAAATTCTGTATATATGAATGGACCGGCATTCATATCGTGAAAACCATATAAGAGAACAAGTAAAATGAGAATCGCCAAGTAATAAATCGTCCGCATACCCACATACGTTACACTATGATTCCAAAGCTTTCTTACTTTCTCCATCCTGTTTACCTCACATTTCTACAATTTAATCATTTACGATACACCATTTCATCTATTATTACAATATCATGTCAATACCATTACATTAGACGTAATATAGTAAAAGTTGTTCCTACCCTCAATAATAAGAAGACCTAAAGACTACATTTTTTCAAATAAATAGTAGCGAGGGTAAAGAAAAAGACTTACCATCCGTATCTATTGATGGTAAGCCTTTTTTTGAAATTTATTTTACCTAGCACCAATAATTTCTTCAGAAGTTGCATTTCCCTCAACTTCTGTTGACTCAACCTCAACTGTAGGTGCAGATACGGTAATAAGAAGGCAGTCATCCGTATCTAGAATTTCGAATGGTGACGTGCTACGAATATCACCAACAGCTAAAGTATCACCGATATCTCAAGTTGAAATATCAACCTCTATTGATTCTGGAATATCTGATGGTTTTACCTTAATTGTTACTTCACGATTAGGCTGTTGGAGAATGCCGCCCTCTTTTGCTCCTACTGAATCGCCAGTAAGATTTACTGGTACACTCACTTCTAAAGCATCTGACATGTTAACCGCTAAAAAATCTAAGTGAACTAATGTCCCCTTCAATGCACATTTTTGAGCTTCATTTAATACGGCGTTTAAGTTTTTACCATCAATTTCTAATATTACTATGGAGTTTTTACCATCTGAACGTAATGCTTTTTCATACTCTCTTGCATTAATCGTAATTGGAGTTGCCTCTGTTTTATAACCATATACCACAGCTGGTACAAAACCTCTTTTACGAAGTTCAGTTAGTGCAGAATGATTTTCAACCTTACGCTTTTTTGCATGAACTACAGAACTCATATAGAAATGTCTCCCTTCCTAGTTAACATAGTCACATTAATATATGTACCTTGTAAGCTAGGAATTCAAACATTTACCATTATTAATCGAATAAAGTACTTACTGATTTGTTCTCGTAGATTCTTACAATTGCATCAGCTAATAAAGTTGCTACAGATAGTTGTTTAATTTTAGGTGATTTTTTCTCATCTGGTAATTGGATAGAGTTTGTAATCACTAGTTCTTTAATAACAGAGTTATCAATGCGCTCGATAGCTGGACCTGATAATACAGGATGTGTACAGCAAGCGTAAACTTCTTTAGCGCCAGCTTTAACTAACGCGTCAGCACCAATTGTAATTGTACCTGCCGTATCAATAATATCATCGATTAAGATTGCTACTTTACCATCAACACTACCAACAATATTCATAACTTCTGCAACATTTGGACGCGGACGACGTTTATCGATTATAGCTATTGGAGCTTTTAAGCGATCAGCCATTTTACGAGCACGTGTTACACCACCATGATCTGGTGATACGATAACAACGTCTTCTGATTTGAAGCCCTTTGCTTTGAAATGGTCAGATAATAGCGGTACACCGATTAAGTGATCCATTAAGATGTCGAAGAAACCTTGAATTTGTGGAGCATGCAAGTCAAGAACGATTGCACGAGTAGCTCCTGCAGTTTCTAGTAAGTTTGCCACTAATTTAGCCGTAATTGGTTCACGTGCACGTGCTTTACGATCTTGGCGAGCATAACCATAGTAAGGTAATACTACGTTTACTGTGCGCGCTGAAGCACGTTTCACGGCATCAACCATAATAAGTAATTCCATTAAGTTTTCGTTTACTGGAGCTGAAGTAGACTGTACGATAAATACGTCACAACCACGAATACTTTCCTCAATATTAATTTGAATTTCTCCATCACTGAAATGTTTAACGGAGCATTTTCCTAGCTCGACACCTACTTCTTTAGCAATTTCTTCAGCTAATGGTATATTCGAGTTTAATGAAAAGATTTTTAACTTTGAGTTGGCATATTGATACGGCATGATGGCCTCCTGGTAATTTTAATTATTTTAATTTTAGTTTGTTAACATAATTATCTTTGTTTTCTTGTCTAGAACGTGCAATTGCTAGTGCGTCAGCGGGTATGTCTTTTGTAATTGTTGAGCCAGCTGCTACATATGCGCTTTTTCCCACCGTTACGGGTGCAATTAAATTAGAGTTACACCCCACAAAAGCATTATCTTCAATCACTGTTTTAAACTTGTTTTTACCATCATAATTGACAGTGATTGTACCGCAACCTATGTTGACTTCAGTACCTACTTCAGCATCTCCTAAGTACGATAGGTGAGACACTTTACTACCATTGTCTATTTTTGTTTTCTTCACTTCAACAAAGTTTCCAATTTTCACATGATTGCCCAAATCAGAATCTGGACGGATATGCGCAAACGGACCAACAGCTGTATCCTCACCGATGATGCTTTCACGTACTACAGAAGAATGGACAGTCGTACGATTTCCGATACGGCTATTTTGAATGTGGCTATTTGGACCAATGATGCAATCTTCGCCAATGCTAGAAGCACCTTCAATGATAACACCAGGTTGGATGACTGTGTCACTACCTATTTGTGCATCAACACTAATATATGTGTTATTAGGGTTAATAATCGTCACCCCATTACGCATATGTTGTTCGTTAATTCTAGCACGCATTGTTTCTTCAGCTTGAGATAAAGCAAAACGGTCGTTAACACCAAGCGTTTCAGCAAAGTTTTCAGTTACATATGCTGCAACTACTTCACCTTGTTTTTGTAAAATTTCAATGACGTCAGGTAAATAATATTCACCTTGTACATTATCATTTTTCACAAGTTTCAACGCAGCAAATAACGCTTTATTATCAAAGCAATATGTGCCAGTGTTGATTTCTTTTACTTGTCGTTGTTCAGGTGTTGCATCTTTTTGTTCAACAATTTGAGCAACCTGTTGACCTGCAGAGCGAAGAATTCGACCATAGCCAGTAGGATCTTCAGCGATAGCAGTTAAAATTGTTGCTTTGGCATGATTTGATTCATGATGCTCGAACAACGCTTTCATTGTTTCGGGGCGAATTAAAGGTGTATCCCCACATATAACAATCGTTGTGCCTTCTAATTCTCCAAGGATTGGTTCCACCTGCTGAACGGCATGCGCAGTACCAAGCTGTTCAGCTTGTAATACATACTCACTTTTTTCACCAAGTTGTTCCTTTACCTTTTCAGCACCATAACCTACGATTGTTACTATACGTTCTACATCTAATGTTTGAATATGATCAACTACATGTTCAACCATTGGTTTTCCACAAACTGGATGAAGAACTTTATATAATTTGGACTTCATACGCGTACCTTGGCCAGCAGCCAGTATAACGGCATAAACATTCGTCATTTCGCAAGTCCTCCATTTTAGCTGATTTTCTCTTTTGACTATAAAGCAAATTTAGTTAATTTTCAAGACTTCCTCACTTGACAAAACTATGACAAACAATTTATTATTAAAATCTTTTGTTTTTTTATAAAAAAATTCCAGTAGCTATACTTTTAAGTAAAAACAAACTTTTTAATTAAATAGACTCCACAATAAAAAGCACCATTCAAATAATCTTACTAATCTGTCGTCAATTATCCCTTTTCTTAGTAGGTTTCAGATTCTTATTCCTCTATTCACTAAACTAGCAAACGAAGAGGTCTGATATATACAAAAAAGAGCCCATTCAATATGAATGGGCTCTAAATTTACGGGTTATTGAATTTCTTGGTGTTCTTCATAAACCGTCGCATCTTCATCACTCGACTCTTCATAAGCTTTAAGTACTGCTTCTTGAATTTTCGTACGAGTTCCAGAATTAATCGGATGTGCAATGTCACGAAATTCTCCGTCTGGAGTGCGCTTACTAGGCATTGCTACGAATAGCCCTGCGTTACCATCAATGACGCGAATATCATGCACTACAAATTCGTTGTCAAGTGTGATGGAAGCAATGGCACGCATACGTCCATCAGTTTGTACACGACGTAATCTTACATCTGTAACTTCCATTCTCTCACCACCTCTCATCTAAGATGCCAAAATGACTCTATCTACTTTATTCTATGTAAATTTATAGATTCCTTCTTTTTCCTTATTTATTTTTTAAAAATTTCGAATGTTTACAATCCCATTATACATTAATCACTAATTGTCTTTAAATTACTGATTTATTCTGCCCATTTTTTACAAACAAAATGATTATATATAAAAAAGACTATCTAATAAGCTTACTAGCTTATTGATAGTCTTTTCATATTTCATCGTTTCTTAAAACTACTCTCTACTTAGCCAATTACTGCAATGACTTCAATTTCTACTTTTGCATCTTTTGGCAAACGTGCAACTTCTACAGTTGTACGAGCAGGTTTATGCTCACCGAATTGCGCAGCATATACTTCATTCATTGCTGCGAAGTCATTCATATCCGCGATAAACACTGTTGTTTTAACTACTTTTTCTAAAGAAGTGCCTGCTTCTTTAAGAACTGCTTTTAGATTCTCAAAAACTTGGTTTGTTTGTTCAGTGATGTCGCCATCTACAAACTCTCCGGCTGGTGTTAAAGGAATTTGACCTGAGCTATAAAAAACATTATTTAAAATCATACCTTGTACGTATGGGCCAATTGCTGCTGGCGCATTTTTTGTTGCTACTACTTCCATCTTTCATTTCCACCCTTCTAAAAATAGTTTCCCTCACTTAAAGCAATTGTACGATCCTTTTCATTCACTTCTTTTAGTTTCACAAGTGAATAATAATCATCTACTAAGCGCTCGTCTAGATGTTCAGCCTCTACTAACACAGCGATGCCAGCTAGTGTACAGTCGAATTCCTCTAGCAAGTTTTTCATGCCATTCATTGTACCGCCAACTTTCATAAAGTCGTCGGTAATAAGTACGCGTTGGCCACTTTGCATGCTACGCTTTGATAGCACCATCGTTTGAATACGACGCGATGATCCAGATACATAGTTAATACTTACAGTGGACCCTTCTGTTACCTTGTTATCACGACGTACTACAACAACAGGTACATTCAAATGCCTCGCAATAGCGTGGGCAATTGAAATACCTTTCGTTGCAACTGTCATAATAACATCAATTTCTTTATCGCAAAATGCCGAAGCAAATACTTTTCCGACGCGGTTCATTAATTCGGGATTACCGAGTAAATCTGTCATAAATAAGTATCCGCCTGGCAATAGTCGATCTGAATGACTTAACTCTTTTAAGAGCTCTTGCATAACTTCTTTAACAGCCTTTTCTGGCATTTTAGGAATATATTTTACTCCCCCAGCAGCTCCTGGAACAGTCACAAGAAGGCCAATCCCTCTTTCCTCAAATGTATCTTTAACAATCGATAAATCCTCACTAATAGAAGATTTGGCCGATTGATACAATTCTGCGAAAAACGTAAGAGGGATCAACTGCTGTGGATGCTCCAATAAATAATGCGTCATGTCTACAAGACGTTCGCTACGCTTCCATTTCATGAAATCCTCTCCTGAACACGAATGATTTATACAAAAAATACCACAATTATACGTATTTAATCAAGGGAATCGCGATCTCCAAGCATACGAATTGCATATACTTCATCACAAAAGCCTCTTAATCCATTATAAATACGACTTACACGGGCCTCATTCTGCACGAGACCAAACACCGTTGGACCGCTACCACTCATTAATACGGCATCCGCCCCAAAACGTTTCATTTGTTCTTTAATCACTGCTACTTCTGGATGTAATTTTAATGTAACCGTTTCTAGTACATTCCCCACAGTATCACAAAGTAATTCATAATCATCCTCTTCAATAGCTTGAATCATCTGTTGTGTATTCGGATGGACAACATCATCCATGCTTAGACCACCATAAACAGCCGCTGTTGAGACACCAATCGTCGGCTTAGCTAATACTACCCAGCAACTTGGAGGCGCAGAAATCGCCTGTATACGCTCTCCTCGGCCTGTTGCAAGTGCAGTGCCACCGTAAACGCAAAAAGATACGTCAGAACCAATTTTAGCTCCTAATTCTGCGATTTCATCCATAGTTAGGTTTAAGTTCCATAATGTATTTAAACCTTTCAAAGTTGCGGCAGCATCGCTACTACCTCCAGCTAGTCCCGCTGCTACTGGAATATGTTTATCAATAGTAATAGATACACCTTTATCTATGTTGTATGTATCTTTTAATAACTTAGCTGCTTGATAAGCTAGGTTTCTTTGATCATCAGGTACAAAGCGATCTGTCGAGTGAATTTTTATAAGTCCATCTTTTCTACTTCTAAGGCCGACTCTATCAGCGAGATCAACCGTTGTCATAATCATCTCTACTTCATGATAACCATCGGGACGTTTATAGAGTACATCTAATGTTAAATTAATCTTGGCAGGTGCTTTTACGTAAAGCATAACGCTGCCCCCTTCCTAGCAGGTTTTTATACAAAAAGTGATTCTATTATTCGTGCTTTTTTCACTGATTATTATTCTACCACAGGAAGACCTTTGTAAATAAACTTCTACCTTTCCAATTGGGAGATTTTTATGCCTGTTAAATCTTTATATTAAAAACGAAAGCTACCTCACAGTTGAAAGCTCAAGCTGTGAGGCAGCCAATTGTCAGTTCATCAATTTTGGACAATCATCAATCTACTTTGTTTTTGCTTCTTCAGCTAATTGCTGTTGTGCCATTTCGATTGCTCTTTTGACCATATTACCGGCATCTCGTGATTTGATCCCGCCCCATCCTTCTCGCTCTACTACATCGTAAAATCCAAGGTCTTTTGCGATTTCTTCTTTCAAACGATCCGACATGATACGTTTTCTCGCCATTCGAAATTCCTCCTTAGATGACTGACTGTTATAGTATGTTCAAAAAAAAACAAAAACACTCATAAAATATTCTTACGCAAAGAATACGTTACAAGTGTCCGAAAAAAAATATTCGATTATAATTGCACTTACTTGGCAATGACCAATTCTTTGATGTCATCGTCAAATGTAATCTCTACTGCTTCTGTTAAAATATCTGTGTAGCTGTAAGAAACTCGCTCAAAGGCGTTTTCATCTTGATCAAGATCAACTACAAATACTGCGCGATATGTTTCACGTAATATTCCAGCGCGCTCAACCGTTTTCTTGCGACCACCGTTTGCTTTTAATTGCAAACGTCTACCCAAATGACAATCTAACGACTTCTTAATGTCGGCTAAAGTTTTTGGCATTTTCGCTTACACCTCACTATAAACCATTATACACGAGGATGTTTAATTCGTCAAGTTAAATAAATTATTTTATCAATCCATCTTAGTGATGTCAATTGTTTTTTATTCGAAAATCTATATTTTTTTTTACGAGTGTGCTAAGAATGTAACAGAAACGTTTATTGACGGAAGGTAGGATAAAGTGCATTAGCCAATTGACCAAACTCAATAATAGACAAAGTTTCACCTCGGCGCGTCGGGTCAATACCACACTCATCTAGTGCTTCCATAATTTGTTCTTTCTTTTCTTTACCTTTTGGCAACTGTGATTGTAAGTTATTCAATATTGTTTTACGACGTTGTGCAAAGGAACTTCTTGATACTTCAAATAAGAATTCTTCATCAATTACATGCACAGGCGGCTCTGCATGACGAGTTAAGCGAATAACTGCTGAATCTACATTTGGCTGTGGCATGAAGACAGTTTTAGGTACAGTCATCACTACTTCAGCCTTCATATAATATTGGATAGCAATTGACAGTGAACCATATGCTTTTGTACCAGGGTTTGCAGAAATACGATCTGCTACTTCTTTTTGCATCATCACAACCATACCGCGTATAGGTAATTTCTCCATTAATAATTTTAGCAAAATAGGAGTTGTTACGTAATAAGGTAAATTTGCTACTACCATAATGTCTTTATACTTCGCAAATTCCGAACTTAACTCCTCAGCTACATTCGCTTTTAAAATATCTGAATGAACGACTTTCACATTATCATATGGGCTTAATGTATCTTCTAGAACTGGTAATAAACGTTGATCAATCTCAAATGATACGACTTGCCCTGCAGAGCGAGCTAAATGCTCCGTCAAGGCACCTATACCTGGGCCAACCTCAATTGCCACACTATCTTCTGTTAAATCAGCGTAGCTCACAATGTTACGAAGAATATTAGGGTCAATTAAAAAATTTTGCCCTAAACTTTTTTTGAATGAAAAACCATATTTCTTTAAAATCTCTTGCGTGCGTAAAGGCGTTGCAATATCTTTATGCATTTTGTTCCTCCTGATTTATCTGTGCAATCGCTTCACCGAATTGCTCTAAAGTTATTTGAAACATCTGTAATCGCTTGTGCAATTGTTTGCCGTTTGTTGAACCTATATTTAATAACTCACCTAAACGTTCTCTACGTGCTTTCGCATTAGGATGTGATAGTAGCTGCGCCACGATTAAATCATCTAATGTGATATTCTGCACGTCCTCTGAAGCCACTCTAGGTGTATAAACGTTTGAGAGGGCATGACGGATATCACCGTCTTTCGCATGTTCTATGCCAAGACTTTTACCGTTTTTAGCAATAGTTTTCTTTTTCGGTAAAAATGCATGTTTTACATCTGGCACTCTTTGTTCAATAATTGCGCGAATACGTCTCCCTGGATAATCCGGATCCGTAAAGACGATAACTCCCCTTTTTTCTTGGGCATGTTGAATTCGTCGTAGAACTTCCTCTGAAATAGCAGAACCGTTCGTTTCGATTGTATCTGCATGAACAGCACGTTTAATAGCTGTCGTATCATCTTTTCCTTCAACCACAATAAATTCTTTTATTTCCACGGATACCTTATCCTCTTTTCTAAAACGTCCTTTGACCATTTTACTGCTATATTACTTATATTGTACAGTAGCTTAAGCAAGAAGGCTCGTTTTCAATCAGTAAGACTGTTCCCTATAAAAAAAGCTTCCCTTACAACTGCAAGGAAAGCTTTTCATATCTATATGTTAAACGTCATGTATTAGTTTAATACTTTTATTTTAACTCTTTTGCGACCCCAATTATAAACAGACTGCTTATTTGAAATAAAGACATCGATCTTGTTCCCTTTAATCGCGCCACCAGTATCCCCAGCAACCGCATAACCGTAATCTTCTACCCAAACTTTAGAACCTAATTTAATAACCTTTGGATCAACCGCAATTACTTTCATATTTGGATTCTTTCGTAAGTCGATACCTGTAGCTGTTTTACCCGAACAACCATTACAAAAAGCAGTGTAAGCTGTAGCTGTTACATACATAGATCGACCACTAGACGGCTCATCTGAACGAGATGGTGTCTTAGGTTTTGAAACTTTTTTAATTGATGTTAAATATTTTGATGAGACATAACCCGTTTTACCTTTATATTTCACTTTATACCAAGAACCTTTTTTACCTTTGTACGTCACTTTTTTACCTTTTGGAATTGTCAGAAGCACTTTATATTTTGTGCTTGGACCTTTTCGTAAATTCAAACGACCTTTAGTTTTATAGGTTTTGGCTTTGCTAACTTGTGTAATTTTCTTGTTGCTAACGTCAGTTGTGGAGCCTTTAGAGCCTTCCACCACATCGGTGACTTTTTGTACTCGAACATCATCAAAAGCCGTTGCGTTAGGTGTTTTAGCGAGCGCCTTAGTGTCTTGTTGAGCGCGTCCTATCTCGCCTGACTCAACTATTGGTTGCTTTAAAAAGTCAGCGACCGTAGTCGAAGTGGTTCCTGCTATCTTGTTGCTACCATCACCTTGGATGGTTAAATTTAATGCCTGTTCATACGAATTTGTATTATTATTTTTAAAATTCGTATTCACTGAGGTTTGTATTTTATCATTGTCGGATGTTTTAACTCCAACAATATTGTTTTGTGCTGTAACTTCTTGATGATCACCGTTTACCACGGCTGTGTTTGTACTTTCGAATAAATTCGAAGCTACGAAAGCAATTACTAGTGCGATTGATAATACCATCATCACTACTCGCTTATTCCTCAATGATCTTGAGAACAGGTTTCTCATGGGATTTTTTGTCATGAAAAACGCCTCCTTATCACTCGTTGGATTATATAGACCTTCTTTTTAGCTGTCAACACCTAAGGTTTTTACCTAATTTTGACAATAAAGCAAGTCCTCCTATCCTAAGTAAGGGAGGCGACCTTGCATTTTATTTCGTAATTTTATAAAAACGGTGGGCATTAGCAGTTGTTGCCGATGCTACTTCTTCTACCGATATTTCCTTTAGGCGCGCTATTTCTGCTGCAACTAACGGTACTAAAGATGGCTCATTTCTTTTACCTCGATGTGGGTGAGGTGCCAAGTATGGAGCATCTGTTTCAATCATCAAATACTCAAGTGGAATTTCTGTTGCAACTTCTTTTGGTTTTTTTGCATTTTTGAAAGTAACGGGACCGCCTAAGCTAATCATGAAATTCATGTTAATACACTCTTTTGCAATTTCTACGCTACCGCTATAACAGTGCATAACTCCACCCGTAATTTCTGCATGTTCTTCTTTCAAAATGCGCACACAATCTTCTGTTGCATCACGATTATGAATGACAATTGGTAAATCCAATTTTTGTGCCAATCGAATTTGTTTACGCAATAATTCCTGTTGCATTTCTTTTGGAGATTTATCCCAATAATAATCAAGTCCTGTTTCACCGATTGCTACTACCTTTGGATGAGCTGCTAATTCCTCAATCCATTGTAAATCCGCTTCTGTGCAGTCAATTGCATCTACAGGATGCCAACCAATTGCTGCATACAAAAATGGATATTCATCAATCAATTTCATCGCCTTCTCGATTGTTGGTCTGTCAAAACCTACGACAACCATCTCTTTTACATCAGCATCTAATGCGCGTTGGATCACTTCTTGTAAATCCTCTTCGTATTGGTCAGCATTTAAATGCACATGTGTATCGATAAACATCATCATTCTCCTCACAGTAGTTTTATTTTAGACAAAGAACAGATTTCAGAGTTGTCATTCATATTACAATTTGATTACAAGGCTCTCCAGATTATTTCAATAACCATTTAAAGGAACATTTATAGGTATTAAAATTTCAACGTGTTATTTTTATACTATTAGCATATCCCCGAAATACAGTTCCACAAAAAAATATCATATCCATAAATAGAACCAAGAGCCTACTATGTCATACAGTAGGCTCTTGGTTTTTCAGTAAACTTAAGAAAAATCGCGATATTTAAGGAAATTTAGACTTCCTTCATTATTAATAAGATGATTCTTTAGTTGTTATTAAATATTTATTTTACTTTTGCGCCGTTTTCTAGTTTTTCATCGACAGTCGCTAAAGTTAAAACACCATCTTTACTTCCTGCCAAAACCATACCTTGAGAAAGTTCGCCACGAAGTTTTACTGGTTTTAAGTTAGCAACAACGATTACTTTACGCCCAACTAATTCTTCCGGTTTGTAATACTCAGCAATACCTGATACAACTTGGCGTTGCTCATATCCTAGCTCTAATTGTAATTTTAATAATTTATCTGCTTTTGGAATTTTATCGCATGCAATGACAGTTGCAACACGAAGATCCACTTTCATGAAATCTTCAAAAGAAATTTCAGGTACATCTTCTTCTTTTTTTGCTACCGCATCTTTTTTAGGCTCTTCAATTGGCTTAACTGAACCTTGCATTTGTTCGCGAATATAGCCAACTTCTACTTCATTATCTAGACGTGGGAAAATCGGTACACCTTTTTCGATGACTTTTTTACCAGATGGTATTGCTCCAAATGTATCTAGTGTATCCCAAGCCAATAATTCTTCCCCTAGGCCAAGCTGTTCCATAATTTGCTTTGGTGCAATTGTCATAAATGGTTGAATCATAACAGCTATTTGTCGTAAGCTTTCTGCTAAATTAGCCATTACAGTTGCTAATTGACCTTTTAGTGCTTCATCTTTTGCTAATACCCACGGTGCTGTTTCATCAATATATTTGTTTGTACGTGAAACTAATGCCCATACATCCGAAAGAACTACACTAAATTGCATTTTTTCCATGTTTTCTTCATATTTCATTTTAGTATCTGTAGCTTGTGCGATTAATGCTGCATCAAATTCTGTTGGTTCTAAACCTTCAGTCGGTATATGTCCATCGAAATACTTGTTCATCATAGAAATAGTACGGTTTAATAAGTTACCAAGGTCGTTTGCAAGATCAAAGTTTGTGCGTTCGACAAATGATTCTGGTGAGAATACCCCATCTGATCCAAATGGTAACTCACGTAATAAGAAGTAACGTGTTGCATCTAATCCATAACGCTCAACTAACATCTCAGGATATACAACATTACCTTTAGATTTCGACATTTTACCGTCTTTCATCATGATGAAACCATGTGCAAATACTTTTTTAGGTAATGGTAAATCCAGAGCCATTAAGAAGATTGGCCAATATATTGTATGGAAACGTACTATATCCTTACCAACTACATGTACATCTGCCGGCCAGTACTTTTTAAATAATGTATCATCCTCAGATAAATAGCCTAATGTTGTAATATAATTTGTTAAAGCATCTACCCATACATAAATAACATGCTTTGGATCTCCAGGAACTTTAATTCCCCAGTCAAAAGAAGTACGAGAAACAGATAGGTCTTCTAAACCAGGTTTGATAAAGTTATTGATCATTTCGTTTTTACGAGACTCTGGTTCGATAAATTCAACATTATCCTCATAATATTTCAAAAGGCGATCAGCGTATTTCTTCATATTAAAGAAGTACGATTCTTCTTTTACCTTATGAACAGGGCGACCACAATCAGGACAATTACCATTGTCCAATTGTGATTCAGTAAAGAATGATTCACACGGTGTACAATACCAACCTTCATATTCCCCTTTGTAAATATCACCGTTGTCTAAGAATCTTTGGAAAATCTTTTCGACAACGTCTGTATGACGTTTTTCTGTTGTCTGGATAAAATCATCATAAGTGATGTCCATTAACTTCCAAACAGCTTTTGCCGATTCAGCAATTTCATTCACATATTGCTGTGGCTCTTTACCAGCTTCAGCTGCTTTTTCTTGAATTTTTTGCCCATGCTCGTCCATACCCGTTTGGAAACGTACGTCATATCCTCTCAAACGTTTATAGCGTGCGATCGTATCAGAAGCTACAGTTGTATATGCAGTTCCAATATGAAATTTACCACTAGGGTAATAAATAGGTGTTGTTATATAGAATGTTTTCTTTTGATTGTCCACGAAAACTTCCTCCAGTGTTCTACAGTATACTTTCTATTCTAACCAAGTACCAAAAACCTTTCAATCAAAGTTTATTAAATGACGTTTTGACGAAAAATGTCGAATATTACTTTTCGAATTCGAGATACTCAAATATAGCAAAAAACTCATGCAATTTATGTGTTTTTGAGGAAAATAATCAAATTCGTATGTAAATCCTACTTAAAGAACGGAATATTTTTGAAATAAAATATCATTTTTCAAACAAAAATAATTGACGTTTATGGCATTAGTTGGTATGATAATCAACAGACACAGAATATATGTCGAAATTTGACGAAAAATCATAATAATATAGGAGGAATTCTTGTCATGAAATCTACTGGTATCGTCCGCAAAGTTGATGAATTAGGTCGCGTGGTTATTCCTATCGAACTTCGCCGTACTCTAGGCATTGCTGAAAAAGACGCTCTTGAAATCTACGTTGATGATGATAAAATCATCTTAAAAAAATACTTACCTAATATGACTTGCGCTGTAACAGGCGAAGTGTCTGATGATAACTTCCGTCTTGCTGGTGGTAGCTTAATTCTAAGCCCTGAAGGCGCTGAAATCCTTGTAAAAGAAATCCAATCTAAATTAACTAAATAATTTAGAGGATTTAATTATATTCGAGTAACAAGTTATACAATAACAAATAGATTATTACCTATCTTGTTTTTCAAATGTGATTTCATATATAGAAAACATCCGAAATATTCGCTATTTCGGATGTTTTTTTTATTAATAGATCTTATTATTCCACATGATAGGCTTGATACACTTCTCGCTTTGCAAGACCTCTTACTTTTGCCACTTCTTTAATAGCATCTTTAGAAGATAGTTGCTGTTCTTCTATTACCTTATTTATGTGGTCGACAACCGTTAGCTCATCCCACCAAGTTGCTTCCTCTTCTTCATCAGCATTTACATTACCTTCTAAAACAATACAAAACTCTCCGCGAATTTCGCTTTCAATTGCCCACTCTAACGCTTCATCAATTGTGCCTCTTAAAAACTCTTCAAATTTCTTCGTCAATTCGCGTGCTAAAACAATCCGACGATTACCAAGAATCGTTTGCATATCCTTTAATGTATCTTTCAAACGGTGAGGAGCTTCATAAAATAGAATCGTCTCTTGTCTCTTACTTAATTTTTCTAAAGCTTCTTTACGCTCCTTCTTTTGACGACTCAAAAATCCATAGAAGAAAAATGGTTGAGGGATTAAGCCTGAAGCGATTAAAGCGGTGATAGCCGCATTAGCACCAGGTATCGGTACGACCGCAAAATCTTCTTCAATTGCCTTTGCAGCAATATCTGCACCTGGATCTGAAATACACGGTAGTCCTGCATCACTTACTAATGCTACGGTTTTACCTTCACGTAAATAATTAAGAAGCTTTTCACCACCATACTCTTTGTTGTGATCGTGGTAACTAACAAGTGGTGTATCAATTTCAAAGTAGTTACAAAGTTTCTTAGTATTACGCGTATCTTCTGCTGCAATGACATCAGCTTCTTTTAGTATACGAATAGCTCGCATAGTCATGTCTTCTAAATTGCCAATAGGTGTTGCGACTAAATATAAGCAACTCGTATTTTCATGCATGGTACTTTTTTGTGATTTCACAGTTCTCCGCTCCTTATATGGTCTATCTTCTGTTTACGTGTTAATTGTTTAAATGCGTATTCAGCTCTCATCGCTTCTTGCTTTGTCTCGTATTCTTCAAAGTAAATGCAACGTACAGGTAAGCGGGCCCTTGTATACTTGGCACCTTTTCCTTGATTATGCACGCCGAGTCGATGTTCTAAATCATTTGTGTAACCTGTATAGTAAGTTCCATCACCACATTCTAGTACATACAGGAGATGCTTATTGTTCTTTTCCATATAGCATCTCTCTCACTTCAGCTGTATATTCACCATCTTCTCCATATACATAGAGTGGGGGCAAAATCTTTAAATCTGGCTTGCCATCTTTAATTCCTTCTATTAATAATGTATTGGCTTCTTTACCAGCTTTCGGATAAACAAAGCGGATGCGTTTGGGCTCCAATCGATTTTCACGCATCGCCGTTATAATATCAAGTAAACGACTCGGGCGATGGACAAATGCTGCCTTTCCACCCTGCTTTAACAATTTACTTGCGGAAAAAATCATTTGCTCTAATGTTAAATGGATTTCATGTCTAGCAATCGCGACATGCTCCTTCAAGTTTTTATCACTCGCTTCATGCGCAGGGAAATACGGTGGATTACATGTAACAACATCATACTTTTCAGCGCCAAGTACAGATGCAATTGTCTTCACATCACCTTGCATAATATCAATTTGTAGTTCTAATTTATTATAATGAACACTTCTCTGAGCCATATCAACAAGACGATTTTGCAATTCTACACCAGTAATATGCCCTTTTGTTCGAGCACTCAAGAACAACGGAATAGCTCCATTACCAGCACATAAATCAACAAGCTTCCCCCTTTGATAAGGTACATTCACAAACTTTGCAAGTAACACTGCATCAAGAGAAAAGGAAAACACCGACGGACTCTGAATAATGCGTAATTCCTCTGCTAAAAGATAATCGAGTCTCTCATCTTCTTTCAACCACTGTTCCATATAATTACCTCCAACATAGCAAAAGACTGACCTCCACTTTTTAAGAAAATGGAATCAGTCTTTGTTTAGCCGTTTTGTTTATTTAAAAATGATAGGCAGAATAAACAATCCTCGCCCTTACGTGATCCTCCAAAATGGACATGACATACATGGTATCCTTCATGATAAAGTCGTGCCAAGTTATCATAACCCTCACCGACATCAATGATTTCTACTTTTTTCGCCGAAACCTCTTTAATAACCTTCCCCTCAGGTTTAGAAGAGAGTACTTCCTCTAGACGTGTGCGAAGATGACGATTCTCCATTTGGAGTGTTTGATGCTCTTCCATCATGAGTGCAACGAATTTCTTCAGTGCCTCGAATTGTTTTTGCATCGATTCTAGCTGTTGTTCGAACTCCATAACAGTATCTAAGAAATTACGGTCCTCCACTCAAGCCACCTCATTATTTCCACTATTGGACAGAACTTTTTTCGTGTTGTAAAATTTCTTCCAATGTATAATCCAAAATACGTTGTTGCTCAGAAAGCTCTACTTGTAGCACGCGTTCTAATATATTCATACCTACTACTTTTCCACTACCATCTGGTGTTATAATTACAGCACCAATATCAGGCATTTGCTCTCTTGCTTCTTCATACTCGTCGTTTTCATATTTCAAGCAACACATTAAACGACCACATAACCCTGAAATTTTAGAAGGGTTAAGCGATAAGTTTTGATCTTTCGCCATTTTTATAGAAACTGGCTCAAAATCCCCTAAAAATGTAGAACAACATAACATTCTTCCACACGGACCTATACCACCAAGCATCTTCGCCTCATCTCTCACACCAATTTGGCGAAGTTCGATTCGTGTGCGGAAAATAGCAGCTAAGTCTTTTACTAACTCTCTGAAATCTACTCGACCTTCCGCTGTAAAATAAAAAATAATTTTATTGCGGTCAAATGTATATTCAACATCAACTAATTTCATTTCTAGTTCATGTTCTGAAATTTTTTCTGTTGCCAATTCAAAAGCACGTTTAGATTCTATAGCATTTTCATCAACCTGGAATCGATCACGTTCATCAGCTGGACGTACGACTTGCTTTAATGGTAGTACAACATCGCTTTCTCCTACTTGTTTCATTGGAACAACAACTTTGCCATACTCAATACCACGCGCAGTTTCGACAATTACATATTGTCCCTTATTTAATAAAAATTCTCCAGGATCAAAATAATATATTTTACCCGCTTTTTTAAAGCGGACACCAACTACATTATACAAAGGATTTTCCCTCCTGCAGATTCAGCATAAGCTGCTCCATCATCAGCGTTCGGTTCATGTTGCGCTGTAATTGCTGACGAGCTTGTAATATCGCTTGTAACTGCGTCGATAAACGAGCATATGTCGTCTGCAATGCAACTTTCTTCCAGTACGATAACCAATCTGGATACGTACACACTGCTTCGGGATTTGCTTTAATCGCAACAATGTCACGAAATGCAAATAGCAGTAAATCTAATGCCAACTCCATTTGCTCTTTCTCTTTAAATAGTGGCAGCCAATCTTCATGTACTGATAACATAGATTCATGCACATTAGTAAAGGTTGCTTCAACCAATTTTAACACTGTTTTTCGGGCCTGCGCAAACTCATCATCTTTTGATAGAGAAAAAGCTTCCTCTAAATCGCTTGTCACCATGCTAACCGTAGCAGCCATTGAAACAGTAATTCCCTCTGCTACAAGCTCTTTAATCATAGCGTCTTTCGATATTCCTTGAAACTTTATATGCTGGCAACGCGAACGAATAGTCGACAACATAGCATTAATATTATCTGTAATGAAGATTGCTGTCACAATACCTTCAGGCTCTTCAAGAAATTTTAATAATTTATTGGCAGATTGCGGATTTAGACGGTCGGCCTCATGAACGACATATACTTTTCGCCCTGCTTCTAAGCCTGTCTTATTCATTTCATGTAACAAAGCCTCGATGGTCGCCACTTTAATAAATTGACCATCCGGGTATATTTGGTGGAAATTTGGGTGATTTCCTGATTTTATACGCTGACAATTTCGACATGTTTCACATGGAACATTTTTCCGAGGTTCCTCACAAAACATTAATTGCACAAAGAAATGCATTATAACTTCCGTTCCAGAGCCTTTTCCACCTTCAAATATGTAAGCATGACCCAGTCTTTTTTTATCGAAAATTGTTTGGAGCTGCTTCATCACTACAGGTTGTAATTTAAGTAGCTCTTCAGCTGTCTGCACCATCATTCATCACCTTTTCATTGTTTGAAAAAATCCCGTGCTCCGGGGTTCCGAAAGGCACGGGGTTCAATTACGTATATAAGTTGATTAACAACCCTTTAATTTCGCCTATTTTACTTAATAAGTCAACGGAGTCTTTCTCCTGGTCTAAAATGTCCTCTGTCAATTCGATAAGCTTTTCATCAATTGTTGATACAACCTTCAATCGTCGACCTTCACCAAAACGATTCCATGTATGCGATTGTTTAAGCTCCATACCATAATCAACTGCCTCTTTTAAGAAGCGTTTTACAAGCATTTTAAATTTAGCTAAGTCACGTAAATTACGAGATTTGGCAATGCGATCGCCAGCTGTTGAAATATCACCTAATAGTCTTGTTAATTGCTCTGTTTGTAATCGCTGCCCTTGCTTCACTACTACATCACCAAAACGTGTTACGGGTTGATGATTTTGTAGCGGCTGACGTGATTGATCTAAGCCAGTTCGTAAGTCTTGATTAATTTTCAACTACCAGTCGCCTCCATTATTAGAAATGGTGGAACTGTTCAATCGGTAATACGAAAACCGTAGCTCCCCCAACTTCAACTTCTACAGGATAAGGAATATATGAATCTGCATTCCCACCCATCGGTGATATTGGTGCTACCATTTGTTCACGAGCACGACAATTATCACGAATGATATCTAAAGCTTTTGGAACCAATGAATCTTCAGTACCTATAAGGAATGTTGTATTTCCTGAGCGTAGGAATCCTCCAGTACTTGCCAATTTTGTTGCACGAAACTCATTTTTCGTCAAAGCGTTTGAAAGACGGTTACTATCCTGATCTTGTACAACTGCTACAACTAATTTCATCGGCACTCACCCCTTAATTAAATAGGTTCTTTAAATAATTATAACACAAACAAGCTTATTTCTTCATTTTCTTTATAATTCATTTTTCAAAATTTCCCAAACACTTTCCACTACTTCATCTAAACTTTTACTTGCATCGACTATACGAAAACGTTTTGGATTTTGATCAGCTAATAATTTATACGCTTCACAAACTTTTGTATGGAATGCTAAGCTCTCCACATCTAAACGGTTTATTTCACGTTCACTATGCGTATTAATTCGCGCAAGGCCAACCTCTGGCTCTAAATCAAATAATATCGTCAAATCAGGCATTCTATCGCCAATAGCAAACTCATTGATAGAACGCACCCCTTCCATTCCAAGACCTCTGGCATGTCCTTGATAAGCTAATGATGAGTCAATAAAGCGATCACATAAGACCGGGATACCTAAAGCTAAAGCTGGTTCAACCTTCTCCGCAAAATGCTGGCTGCGAGCAGCTGCATATAATAGAGCCTCTGTCCGTGCATCCATTGCTGTATGGGCAGGATTTAAAATAATATCGCGAATCTTTTCAGCTATTTCGTTGCCCCCTGGTTCACGTGTTGCAACGAACTTCTTGCCCTCCCTTTGTAGCCTTTCAACAACCATTTTCAAAACCGTAGTTTTCCCTGCTCCCTCTGGTCCTTCAATTGTTATAAATAAATTTTTCTTCATTATTATATATTCCTCCGATAACGGATTAGTTTCGATTAATTTCGATTTACTCTATTATACAATATCTATTCTTAAAACCAGTCACTCATGCGTAATTTCATAAATCAAACAGTCCATAATGCAACGGGTTATTTAATGATTAAAATATTTTAATTAGCTTCTATATATAATGTATTAAAACAATCAATAATAGCACTCAAATAAAATAGGCATAATTACTAATCTTTTTCGATAAAGAACATGCGCCTCCCTACCAAATTGTACATATAACACCACTTTATTATATTCGGTTTTTTAGACTCCATGGTTCTAATTGAAATGTTTCAAACAAACAAAAAAGCCTTAAGCCAATTTTAAATTGACTTAAAGCTACTATTTTAGCATATCATTGAACGAGCTAGCCCATCTACAAGAACGAATTACCTTTTCATACCTTTTGCTGATTTACTTACAATATATAATACCAAATCTGTTATCCTTTTTCATCCTGTAATCTTTTCTGCAAAACTAGGGGATTGAAAACTTATTCTAAATCTTACTTAACTTCAATGTTTCTATTTTTGGCTAAGTAATCAATTTCATTTTTTACAAGTAGAGTATCTATATATTCTTACATATTACAATTATCAAAATACCATCTAAATGAACTTCCTGAGTTATCTGTTTGAGTCTCTATTGATCCAACTGATTTAGTTAGACAAAGGTCCCCCGATTGGATAAACAGGAGAAGTAACTACAGACAAGCTCATTTTCACCATAAAAATTTAAGATTACTAAGACTATTGTATAAAGTATATTTGATGTATTATATTTTTCAAAATCAATAAAAAAGCACAACTGATTAAATCAGCTGTGCTTTAGTGTGCCT
>NZ_JBNNUK010000023.1:0-49754 GCF_050279675.1 Viridibacillus sp. NPDC093762
AGGAAAAATTAAAAGACCTAAGCCCGGTGGAATACCGAACTCAGGTCTTAGAAGCTGCTTAAATAAATATGTCTAACTTTCTTGGGTCAGTTCATTGATGGGCGTACCAGTTTTTTTATTGTTAAAGAAGAATATAAAGTGGGTGATGTTTATCTTGAATTTGGAATGGAAAGGACGTGAATATTCTGCTAAATAACAAACAGTTGAGTTAGCGCAACAAACGAAGGAGTTAGTGCAACAAACGAAGGGGTTAGTGCAACAAACAACTCAGTAAGTACAACAATCAGCCAGTTTAACGCAACAAAGCCTAGAGTTAAAGCACCAATCACAATTCCATAAAAAAACCCCTATGCATGGAATTATCCGCATAAGAGCAATTAATATTATGGTTTATATCTTGTTGTGGGCGCTTGTTTTGATTTTGCTTTACGTGAATCAATAACTTTAATAACGATTGGATAAATAATTGGTGCTAATTTAATAGCAGTTTTTACTACGTTTCTTACCTTCATTTAGGAGCACTCCATTTCTTATAAGCTAATAATAATTAATTCCCATTGATGCTTCATCTTAAACGCGTATTACACGAACCCCTTGGATGATATTCCAAATGATCACTGCTACAGATAGTAGAATTTCTAAAATGATGAACGAGATAATTAAAATAGGTCCTGTACTTATAAAATTATCAGAACCACTGCCATAAAATCCAAATACGATAAAGAAAATAATGAAACCGATAATGGATGGGATAATGAGTAAAAGGTGTGATATGAATGCTCGTTTTGCATGGTTTTTTACATTCGAATCAGTACTGACAAAATAAACAATCACAGGCAAAATAAATCCTGCAAAAAATATACTGAAGTAACACAATGCCGACAATACTCGATTGTTATCCAGCCCAAGCACCTCCATTCATATTATTATTTACGCTAGAACGCCCAAAAAGATTCAACTCAATGCATGTTCTTTTATTATATTTGCAAAATGGTATACAGATGAAATGCTGACATATTCAGCGGGACCATGCCAATCTGCTCCAGTTGGGCCGAATTCAATGGCTCCTACGCCATCGGCAGCATAAAATCGAGTATCAGCAGATCCATGTTGTCCAAATAGCATGGCCTGCTTGTTGCAAACTGCAACAATTGTTTTTGATAATGATAAAACAAATGGATCATCAGCATTTGTTGTAACAGCAGGAGCTTTACTGTGAATAATGATTTCAGCTTGGATCTTTTCGTCATCGAGGATTTTCTGAATGTCATGTAGAATAACTTCTGCTGATTGTCCTGGAACGTATCGGATATCATAACGTACATTGCACTGATCTGGGACGACATTAAAACGTTCACCTGCTTGTATTGTAGCCAAATTAATCGATGGAGAATCATAAAATGCATTACGAGCATTTGTTATTGGTGATTCTAACAGTTTTGAGTGGAAATGCATGGCTTGTAAAACAGCATTTAGCCCCTCCCAAGGACGACTACCATGTGATGCTTTACCCTTGAATTGAATTTCGAATTGAAGAATGCCTTTTGCTTGTAAACCAATTTGCAATTGTGTAGGTTCACCACAAATAACAAATTGACCATTATATCCATTACGGGTAAGCCATCCTGATGTATTTTCACCACCAGTTTCTTCGTCTGTCACCAGATGTAGTTGAAGGCGTCTAGGCAGCTTGTCAGCTGATTTGGATAGCTCTACAAAGCTGAACATCATCGCCGCGACTCCGGCTTTCATATCAGCAGCTCCACGCCCGTATAAAAGGTCACCATCTACAAAGGGTGTAAATTGTTCAATTGCTGCTGGGACGACATCGACATGGCCGTTCCAGATAAGACAATCTGCGCCTTGCCCAATTTCAGCTGTTAAAATATCAAGTCCATTATTTTGATGTAGGTTAACATCTACACCCTGTTGCCCGAGCCAATTAGCACAAAATTGTAAAGCTTCATTTGCGCCAGTAGGTGTATCACTTTTATATGTAATTAACTTTTTAAGTAAATCAATCACTTAGTTGTAACCCCTCTCATTAAATGCCATTTTGTTAATTATATACATGTTTGAAAAAAATCTCTCAAACATTTAAGAAGAATCTATTGAAATAAAAGAATTGTTTAAGTACAATAGGGGTGTTCTATAATTACAATTAAATGATGTATTTACCACAAGGGGAGCCGAAATGGTCGGCTGAGAGTGAACCCAAAGTTCTAACCCTTTGAACCTGTAAGTTAATACTTGCGTAGGAATGTGGATAGAAACCGACATATAACCGATGTCAGGACCTGTCCTGATGTCGTTTTTTTGTTGCCTAAAGTTTTACTATCTAGAGCCCATTTACAATGGGGTACGTTGAGGTCTTGTGTGTTCTACATCAGAACTACGGGAGGATATTTATTTTGAACAAAAAGAAATTGTTGTTTTTAATCGAGATTGCGATTTTTGCTGCAATCGGCTTAATTTTGGATCAGCTGTCATTTAAGCTATGGGCTCAAGGTGGTTCTATTAGCCTCGTTATGGTACCTATTGTATTAATGGCATTCCGATGGGGTGTCTCAGGTGGGTTAATTACCGGATTATTAATTGGTTTATTGCAAGTAGCGATGGGAGCTTCAATTTTTACACCTGTCCAAGGTTTTATCGATTACTTTTTAGCATTTACTGTGGTCGGATTTGCTGGTGTGGTGAGACATCTAGTGTATGCAGCGAGTAAGCAATTAAACAAAAAAGCAATGACTTTGTATATTGTGCTAGGTACAACACTTGGTGGTTTATTGAGATACATTGCTCATACTACAGCAGGAATTGTCTTCTTTAGCGAATATGCAGGTGATCAAAATGTATATTTGTATTCTATAATTTATAATGGTACTTATATGTTGCCAGCTACTATACTAACAGCTGTTGTAGCTGTACTTTTATTTACATCAGCACCTCGTTTATTACAACAAAAAAATTGATTCAAAAAAGAGGATTCCTTATAGTTGGAATCCTCTTTTAGTACTTTCAGGGACGCAATGTCATATATCTAATATTAGAATCAAACAAAAATATTCTAAATATATAGACATTTGAAATAGCAAGATACTCGATTTTCATGTTCTTCATTTTGCAAAAAAAGTGTTATAGTAGAGAGTAGACATATGAGAAGAAGGGACCGTATAAAATGATAGCTATAACTCAAGAAGAAATTGCGGGATTGAAAAAAGCCGGACGTGTGATGGCCCAAATCCGTGAAGCAATGAAGGCAGCAACAAAACCAGGTATTACAACTAAAGAATTAGATGAAATTGGTGGCCGTTTATTTGAAGAAAATGGAGCCGTTTCAGGACCTAAAAGTGAATATGATTTTCCTGGTTACACATGTATAAGTGTGAACGAACAGGTTGCACACGGCATTCCAGGGAACCTTATGTTAAAAGAGGGAGACCTTATTAATATCGACGTTTCAGGTCATGTTGAAGGCTATTTTGCAGATACTGGCGTGTCATTTGTTGTAGGTGGTGGATCTTACCCAGAAATCGATAAACTTTGTCAAGTTGCAGAAAGTGCATTTGATCGTGCGATGACAAAAGTAAAATCAGGTGCTCGTTTAAACCAAATTGGTAAAGCAGTTGAACGTGAAGCAAAAGCAAACGGTCTAGCGGTTATTATGAACTTAACAGGTCATGGTATTGGCCGTTCACTTCATGAAGAACCACAACATGTATTAAATTATTTTGATGCATGGGATCGCACAATTTTAAAAGAAGGTATGGTTTTAGCGGTTGAACCGTTCATCTCTCAAAAAGCAGAACATATCGTTGAATCAGGTGATGGTTGGACATTTATAACGCCTGACAAATCACTAGTTGCACAATATGAACATACAATCATCGTAACAGATGGTGAACCTATTATTACAACTAAATTAGATTAAAATAATGAAAAAGCCTCCCTTGAATTTTCGTCAAGGGAGGTCTTTTTGTTTTCTACAATTATTTAGATGGCTTTTGTTTTTTTATAAATAAGATTCCTGCCAATAAGACACCACTTAAAAAAAGTGCTGCGGTCGTTACTAGTAATTCCTCAAAGCCATTTTTTACCGCAACCCCTATATAAGCCCAAATGAAGACGATAGGAAAATAAATATCATAATGGTGGAAACGGATATGAAGTGCAATAGCGGTACCTAGGGTAAGCATAATAACAGCCCACAAAGGATTACTTAAACCTAAGCCATTCCAATGATTATGCGTTAAAACGAAAGCGATATTTGTTATTGTTGCTACGCAAATCCAAGCAAAGTAAATGGAAATGGGTATGCGCTTTGACCATGTTTGTTCATCATTACTAAATGAGAAATATAGAAGTGCTAAACAAGCTAACAATAGTATCATTACGACAACAGTAAGTTGGAAGTAAAGATAATGCCACAGGAAAATCCACAAAATATTAAGCAGGGAACTGGTTGTAAATAACAGTGTTTGTTGAATAGAAATTGAGTTCTTATTCTGATAATTGAACCAATGTTTATAAATCCAGTAAGCTAAAATTATGTATATAAAGCCCCAAATACTAAAAACATATCGTGCTGGAGTGAAAAGAACCGTATAACTGTCGGAGATTTCGCCAGTAGTTTGACCATTTAGTGGAAGAATATTAGCAGCTAAGTTCACGGATACCATTGCAATATAAGCGATGGTAATAATAATTAATCTCCCCAATAAAATCTCCTCCTTCATGTTGAAAATAGTATGAAAATCTGAACTTTGTTGCACTCTGAAGTAGAAAAGTATCTCGTTATCCATTGCGTTAATATACAAAAAATCTATACCAATTTTAAATCATATGTATAAAGTATACATTCGATTAGTTAGAACAACAAATATCATTTCGGAAGAATTTGCTGTAAAATAATAGTATAAAAGTAAAAGGAGTGTTTAAAGTGAGTAAACGCATTGAAGATATGAAATTAGATAAACATCTAAACGATAAACTTTCCTACAAAAAGGAACTAAAAAAATTACAATTTGAACTATTAAATATTCAACAGTTCTTGTTCAATCATAATATTGGGCTTGTGTTAGCATTTGAAGGAATGGACGCAGCTGGTAAAGGTGGAGCCATTAAACGCTTAACACAACGACTGGATCCTCGTGGGTATATTGTACACCCAATTGCTGCACCGCAACCCTTCGAACTGAAATACAACTATCTACATCGCTTTTGGACGCGCTTACCTTACAAAGGGCAAATCGGCATTTTCGATCGTTCATGGTATGGACGAGTACTAGTAGAACGTATTGAAGGCTTTGCTAAACAAGAAGATTGGCAACGTGCCTACGAAGAAATTAACCAATTTGAAAAACTACTTACAGATGATAACTATATCGTAGCAAAATTCTGGATTCAAGTGTCAAAAGAAGAACAATTAAATCGATTTAAAGAACGACAAGAAGATCCTTATAAAAAATGGAAATTAACAGATGAAGATTGGCGAAATCGTGACAAGTGGCCACTTTATGTTGAAGCAGCAAATGATATGTTCAAGAAGACAGATAAACCTCATGCACCATGGATTTTAATATCGGGTGAAGATAAAAAGTACGAACGAATTCAAGTGCTAAAAGAAGTCATTGCACATGTTACAAGAGAATGTGAACTGAGAGGATTACAAATTACTGATCCTTCTGAAACTATTAGCGAAGAAGTCTAACTATTTCGAGTCCAGAAGTATTATACTGAATATGTAAGATAATTTGGTAATGGAGGCTTGAATATGACAAATGAAAAATTTCCAGAAGTATGGGATTTAGAGAGCGTATTTGCAGGAGGTAGCAATTCAGAAGAATTAAGAATCCAATTAGACAGAATCCAAGTTGAATTAGAAGAACTACAAAATGCAGTTTCAAGTATTGTAGCAGAAGATGCAAAATCCATTTTAAATGTTCTAGAATTAATGACAGAAGTATATATTAATATGGGGCAATCCAATTCGTTTGTATCGTGTTTACAAGCACAAGATATGATTGATAAAAAAGCATCCTTACTACGTAGTGAAATTTCATCATTAGCTGCGAATTTTGCTCCAATTAAATTGCAATTTCAACAAGTACTAAGTGGCATTGAAGAAGAAAAATGGACAGATCTACTTGCTACTGAAGAGTTATCACAATTTAATTTCACTTTAAATGAATGGCGAGATGAAACTAAATTAAAACTTTCTGAGCAGGAAGAGAATATTATTTCCGCATTAAAGGTAGATGGTTATAATGCTTGGGGAGAAATGTATGATCTATTGATTAGCGATATTAAAATTCCTTTTACAATTGATGGTGAGGAAAAAGTACTGTCTGTAGGTCAAGCGAATAACTTAAGTTCACATCCAGATGCTACAGTGCGTCAAGAGGCTTATGAAGCGCTTGAAAAAACATGGGCTGAAAAAGAGGAATTCTTTGCAAAAACGTTGAATCATATAGCAGGGTTCAGGTTAGCTACATATAAAAAAAGAGGTTGGGATTCGGTACTACAAGAGCCACTTCAAACTAACCGAATGCAGCCTGAAACGATCGATGCAATGTGGAGTGCAATTACAGACCATAAAGCACCTTTCTCACAATATTTAAAGCGTAAAGCAGAGCTATTAAATACAAGCACAATGGATTGGTTCAACTTAGATGCTCCAATCACGGCATCAACTGAGACGATTTCATATCAAGAAGGTGCAGAATTTGTTATCAACAATTTTGGAAGATTTGGCAAGAAGCTAGAAGCGTTTGCTGCAAATGCAATTGAAAACGGATGGGTTGAAGCTGAAAACCGCCCAAATAAACGTCCGGGTGGATTTTGTACCGGATTACCATTAACGAAGGAATCACGTATTTTTATGACTTATAGCGGTACTATGTCTAATGTTGCAACATTAGCTCATGAACTAGGTCATGCATTCCATTCGTATGCATTACGCCCAATTCATACTTTGAATACTGGCTATGCAATGGGTGTGGCAGAAACAGCGTCTACATTTGCTGAAATGATTGTTGCAGATGCAGCTGTTCAAGAAGCAAAATCTGAAGATGAAAAAATAGCATTACTTGAGGATAAAATTCAGCGCAGTGTAGCATTCTTCATGAATATTCATGCTCGATTCTTATTTGAAACACGTTTTTATGAAGAACGTGAGTCAGGGATAGTACCAGCTCATCGCTTGAATGAATTAATGGAGGAGGCACAGAAGGAAGCTTATGCAGGTGCGCTGAATGTTGCTCATCCTCATTTCTGGGCTTCAAAATTACACTTTTATATGACAAGAGTGCCGTTTTATAATTTCCCATATACATTTGGCTATTTGTTCTCATTAAGTATTTATGCTAAAGCAAAAGAAGAAGGTAGTAGCTTTGAAGAAAAATATATCGCTTTATTACAAGATACAGCTGTTATGTCTGTAGAAGATTTAGCGATGAAACATTTAGGTGAGGATATTACAGAAAAGGCATTCTGGGAAAAGGGAATCCGTATATGTGAACAGGATGTTGAACAGTTTTTAGAATTAACCACTCAAAAAGGGTGATCTGACATGGTGTTTCTTGAAGGAAATCGCTGCTATTTACGAACATTAGATGAAGCCGATGTTTCGGCATTCACAAATCTAGTAAAGCGTAATAAGCGCTATTGGTCGATTTATGAGCCATTACATGAGGATGAGTTTTATACAGAACACACTCAAAGAAAGAAAATTATTGAGTCTATTCAGCGTATGAGACTCAACCGTGAGTATAGTTTCGCAATATTTGCAATGGGAACGTCGGATCTTGTAGGACATATATCGATTTATTCTATCAAGAGATTACCATTTGCAAGTGCTTTTGTCGGTTATTCAGTAGATAAGCGTTATGTTGGCCAAGGAATTGCATCTGAGGCACTAGAGCTAGTAGTTAAATTCGGTTTTGAAGAATTGTCATTACATCGAGTAGAAGCTTATGTATCTCCTAAAAACATTGGCTCTGTTCGCGTTTTAGAGAAAACAGGATTCCAACGTGAAGGATTATTAAGAAAGTTATTGTACATTAATGGAAACTGGGAAGATCATTATATGTATTCATATATAGATGATGATTTTTGAAAGGGCAAGGCCATCTGGCGGAGATGGAAAAGTACTGTTAGAGGAATGCTTTACGGAATGAAATAATTAGCGAATCATTTCCTGGGAAATGCGTCGATTTCTGTTTGAAAAAGAAGAAGCGAGTGTCACTTGAAAAGTGACACTCGCTTTTTGTCATTTTAATTATTTTGAACCAACTTCAACGACATCAAGACGACCTGTGTTTGGGTCAATTACTAAACCATGAACTGGAATAGAATCGAGAACTAGTGGATGACTTCGAATCATTTCAACACTATTTCGAACGTTTTCGGTTACATCATTAAAGCCTCTTAACCATTCATGTAAGTTTGCACCAGAGTAATTTAGAAGATCAATCGTATTTTGAGAAATACCACGATCAACCATTTTAGCTAACATGTTATCAGGGTTAACTGCACTCATACCACAATCGTAGTGCCCGATGACAAAAATCTCATCTGCTTGTAACTCATAAATTGCAACAAGTAGACTACGCATAATACCACCAAATGGATGATTTAATGTTGCACCCGCACTTTTAACGATTTTGACATCGCCATTACGTAAATTCATCGCTTTTGGTAATAGTTCCACTAGGCGAGTATCCATACATGTTAAAATAACAAAACGCTTATCTGGGAATTTACTGGTAATAAAAGGCTCATATTGCTTTTCTTCTACAAAGGTTTCATTGAATGTAAGAATCTCATTTATAATGGACATTAAATCGTTCCCCTTTCCTTACATACTTATTTTAGAATAACTATTCAGAAAAGAAAATAAGTTTTCAGCAATTTATGAATTCAATTTTTGTAAAAGGTTCATTGTATCTAAAGAGCGTCCAGTACCAATTGCAACAGATTCTAATGGTGATGGAGCTAGAATAACAGGAACAAGTAGTTCACCTGAAAGCCATTCAGGCATACCTTTTAAAAGTGAACCGCCACCTGTTAATACAACACCACGGTCTACAATATCTCCAGATAACTCTGGTGGACAGCTTTCTAATGTTCTACGGATAACTTCTAAGATTGAAAGAAGAGATTCTTTAAGACAATTTTGAATTTCCTCTGAATTTAATGTGATCGTTTTTGGTAAACCAGTAACGATATCTCTACCTCGCACTTCCATGAACTCTTTGTCATGTTGGATTAAAGCATAACCAATTTCTTTCTTTATATTCTCAGCAGTATGTTCACCGATTAGCACGCTGTATTCCTTACGTGCAAAATGAATGATTTCTTCATTCATTCGGTCGCCACCTAGTTTCATAGTGTTTGAAGTAACAACGCCACCAAATGAAATTATTCCAACCTCTGTTGTTCCACCACCGATATCAACGATAACACTTGCGATAGGTTCACTCACAGGAAGATCAGCACCAATTGCAGCAGCAACCGGTTCCTCGATTAAAAAGACCTCTTTAGCACCACATTGTTTCACAGCATCTTTTATAGCTAAGCGCTCAACTGAAGTAGCTCCAGAGGGAGTGCAAACAATTACACTCGGTTTACGGATTGAGCCACCTATAATTTTTCCGACCTTTTGCATAATGACTTTAATCATCTCGGTAGTCATATCAAAGTCGGCAATGACACCATCACGAAGGGGACGGATTGCTTGAATATTCGCGGGCGTTTTACCAATCATATTCTTCGCTTCAGTTCCAATTGCGATGACTTCATTTGTAGTTGTATTTACTGAAATAACTGATGGTTCATTTAATAAAATTCCTTTGTTTTTTGTATATACTAACGTATTGGCTGTGCCAAGATCGATTCCAATTGCAGTTGTCGAAAACATTGTATAGTTCCTCCCTTATAACATTGCCTCATAAGTATAGAGGAAAAACGATAAAACCCCTATGTTACATTTTGGAAGTTGTAAATCGTAGTGAGAGAAAATAAGAAATTAGTATTTTATAATAATCAATTTCTGGGAAAAATAGGGGGAGTTAGGTTTATTATGTCACAAGTTTGTTACAAAATTGTGAGGAAAATATAAAAAAACAGTTACTTATAAGTAACTGTTTTGGATTAAAAGTTAGTTTTTTGGTTTTGGATCAACAAGAGTTGCAGTTGAAGTATCTAATCCTACTAGTAAATAGTGAATAAGGATCCCACAAGTGATTAGGATAAGTGCTGAAAATCCTAATACTGTTACTATAAATGTACCCATGATAAAACTCCTCTCTACCATTATTAAAAATTCATTATCTATCAGTATACATGATTTTATGTTACAAGATAAGTGTAATTTATGGATTACCATTTTACCAATGCCTTATATGTACGTAAGATGTACACTTCATTAGGATTTAGAGTGCAAAATAATAGTTACATTATTATTCATAGAATACTTGCTGGAATATTAAAATGCCCAGCTTCCTTGGCGGAATATTGGATCTACATTGTTATCTTCCGTAATACCGTCTATATCCATTTTGTCAGAACCAATCATAAAATCTACATGTGTTAGACTTTGGTTTAAGCCGTTCTCGGCAATCTCTTCACGAGACATGGTTTTACCACCTTCTATGTTGAAAGCGTAAGCACTACCAATAGCTAGATGGTTGGAAGCATTTTCATCGAAAAGAGTGTTATAGAATAATAGACCCGATTGTGAAATAGGGGAGTTGTGCGGAACTAAAGCAACTTCACCTAAATAATGCGATCCTTCGTCAGTAGCTACAAGTTGTTTTAGTACTTCCTCACCTTGCTCAGCAAATACGTCCACTATTCGACCGTTTTCAAAGGTAATTTTAAATTGATCTATAATATTGCCACCATAGCTTAATGGTTTAGTACTAGAAACATAACCGTTAACACCAGTTTTAAAAGGTGCAGTGAATACTTCTTCTGTAGGCATATTAGCCATAAACTCTTTACCGTTCACATTGATACTTCCGCCACCACACCATAAATGATTTTTAGGAAGCTCTATTGTAAGGTCTGTTCCAGGCGCACGGTAATGTAATTTATGGTATTTTTTTTCGTTTAAATAGGATACTTTGTCGTGCAGTGATTCATCAAGTGTTTTCCAGGCTTGGATTGGATCTGCTACATCAACTCTTACAGCTTTGAAAATAGCGTCCCAGAGTTGCTCAACTTGTTGATCTTGAGGTAGTTCAGGGAAAACTTTGGCAGCCCAATCTTTAGAAGATGCTGCAATAACATTCCAACTGATTTTATCAGATTGTGCATATTCTCTATATTTACTCAAGGCTTTACCTGTAGCCTTTTGGAATGCAGAGATACGGCTAGATTCAATCCCTGCTAGTAAATCTGGACTTTGGGAAACAATGCTTATGAAAGCAGCGCCTTGTTCTGCTAACCAATTGCGTTCTTCAGTTTTCCAATGTGGGTAAAAGTCAAAAGAGTCTGCTGGAGCTAACTCATAACGTAAACGATTAATTTGATCATCCGCGAAATCAACAAATACTTGTTTAGCACCAGCCTCATAAGCCTTTTTAGTAATTAAACGGACTAACTCTACATTATCAGTAGAAGTGCTGATATAAAGAAATTGATTTGGTTGGATATTGACACCTATTTTAACAGCAAGTTCAGCATAACGATCTAATTTCTCATTGAATGAAATCATGACGACATTCCTCCTTAATTTGAGTTAATTGTAACAATTTTTGAAAGATTATAAAAGAAAAAGTCGGGGACCATATTTTGTCCTTTTCACGAAATTTCGGCAAATATCTTCTATTGTTTGCAATAGATTATTAAAATAATGAAATATAAACCGAAATAAAAAAAAGAATGACGATTTTGGGGGTACTAAAATGGATTTATCATCGATTATTGGTTTAATAATAGCTGTTATTTCGCTATTAGCAGGAATGTATTTTAAAGGTGTTACTCCTGATGCATTACTGAACCCAGCAGCGATACTTATTATCATCTTCGGTACGATCGCAGCAATTACGATTGCATTTCCTAAGAATGAACTAAAACGTATACCTAAGCTGTTTGGCCATATCTTCAAGGAGCAAAAGTTAGTAAGTGATGTAGAGATTATTAAAATGTTTTCACAATGGGCAGATTTAGCTCGTCGTGAAGGGCTACTTGCACTTGAAAGCAAAGTATCCGAAATTGATGATCCGTTTTTGAAAAATGGATTGACTTTGGCTATTGATGGTCAAAATGCAGATTATATCCGCGACGTCTTAAACGAAGAAGTGGAAGCGATGGAAGATCGCCACGCAAGTGGAGCTTTGATTTTCTCACAAGCAGGTACATATGCCCCAACTTTAGGGGTACTTGGTGCAGTAATTGGACTTATCGCGGCACTAAGTGATTTAAACGATATTGATAAATTGGGACATGCTATTTCAGCAGCGTTCGTAGCGACACTTCTAGGTATCTTCACAGGTTATGTATTATGGCATCCATTTGCAAATAAGTTAAAACGTAAATCTAGCCAAGAAGTTCGTCAAAAAACAATGATGATTGAAGGTATCTTATCGGTTCTAGAAGGTGAAGCTCCTCGCGTAATCGAACAGAAATTGGCATCTTATTTAACGAAAGAAGATCGCTCTCAAATAATGGACGAAAGCGGGGCGAGTGGCCTTGGCAAAGAGATCTAAAAGAAGAAAAAAGCATGAAGAACATACCGATGAATCTTGGCTAATTCCATATGCCGATATCCTAACATTATTATTAGCTCTCTTTATCGTGTTATTTGCTTCTAGTACCGTCGATGTACAAAAAATGCAACAGCTTTCTTCAGTTTTTAGTTCTATCTTCGATTCAGGTGAGGGCGTGTTTGAACAACCATCACCAGTTGAACCACAAAAACCAGAAAGCTCCGAAAAAGATAGCGACTCAGCATATTTAGAAGATCAAGAAGCCTTATCTCAGATAAAAGGGAATGTTGATGAATTTATTGCTGTGAATGAGCTTGAAAAGCAATTCGCAACAAAGCTAACAGATGAAGGATTACTGGTTACAATTCGTGATAGTATTCTCTTTGATCCAGGTAAAGCTATTGTAAAAGATGAGTATCAGAACATTGCGAAAGAACTATCCAAGTTACTTGTATTCGATCCAGCACGTCATGTCATCATTACAGGATATACAGATGATGTACCTATGAATAATGCAGAATTTGCTTCGAACTGGGAGCTAAGTGTTATGCGAGCAGTGAATTTTTTGAAATCAATTGTAGATGCAAATGCAAAACTTGATCCAGCATTCTTTAGCGCAAAAGGATATGGAGAAAATGAACCTGTTGCATCTAATAAGACGGATGAAGATCGTGCGAAGAATAGACGCGTAGAAGTACTTATTCAACCTTTAGTGAAAAAGGATGGTACAAATACAAACGAAAAAGAAACATCAGCAAAATCAGAATAAGAAAAAACGATATGTATTTTACATATCGTTTTTTTTTTTTTTTTTTGACATTCTTAAAACAAAAGTTTATAATTTAAACAAATGTAATGAGGGTGATGACATGAATGAAAAAGAGTTGATGATCCTAAAGCTTATTCGCCAAAACCCATTTTTGTCCCAACAAGAAATGGCTGAAGAGTTAAAGATGTCTAGACCCGCTTTAGCGAATATAATCTCAGGATTAACACGTCAAGGTAAGATTGTCGGGAGGGCGTATATATTGCCGGAAGAAAATGAAGTGATTTGTATCGGTGGAGCTAATATGGACCGTAAGTTTCATATTAAAGGTAAAGCTCAATTAGGAACTTCTAATCCTGCTGCCGTTACTCAAAGTATCGGTGGCGTAACTCGAAATATCGCCGAAAATTTAGGACGCCTGGGACACCATGTATCACTTTTAACAGGTGCAGGTAAGGATTCAGATTGGAATGCTATTAAGGAAGCTTCAGCAAGCTATATGAATGTTTCTAACGTAGAACAATTCCAAAACGCTTCAACGGGTTCTTATACGGCAGTTTTAGATGAGCAAGGAGAAATGCTTTTAGCTGTAGCGAATATGGATGTATATGATCTATTAGTGCCAGAGTTGCTGATGAAGCACGAGGCAACGATGTCAAATGCAGCATGTATTGTTATGGATTTGAATTGCCCTAAAGAAACAATTGAGAGTATCAAAGAACTTGCATTGGTGAGACAAATACCTTTTGTATTAATTCCAGTATCGTCACCTAAGATGGATCGTATGCCAAAAGATTTAAATGGCGTAACATGGTTTATCTGTAATCGCGATGAAGCGGAAACGTATTTGGACAGTACGATCACTTCAGAGGAAGACTGGAAGAAAGCAGTACAAGATTTATTGGAAAAAGGCGCAGAAAATGTTGTTATAACAGCAGGTAGTAGAGGTGTCTATGCAGCGTCTAAAGATCTCGATGTGAAGAACTATGCTGCAATTCAAATTGATCATGTTGAAGATGTAACTGGTGCAGGAGATGCTTTTGTTGGAGCATTGCTACATAGCTGGATTCTACAAGAACCCTTCGCTGAAAATATTCAGAATGGTTTGATGAATGCAGCAAAAACTTTACAAAGTGCATTTACAGTAAGACCAGAGTTATCTGCAAATAAACTAAAAAATGAGCTGGAGGAATAATTCATGAAACAATACTTATCATTCTCAGAAGAAGTAAAAGCTGCACAAGAGAAAGGACTACCAATCGTAGCATTAGAATCTACCATCATTTCACATGGTATGCCATACCCACAAAACGTTGTTACAGCACGTGAAGTAGAACAAATCATCCGCGATAACGGTGCAGTACCAGCAACAATTGCAATTTTAGACGGTAAAATCAAAATCGGTCTTTCTGATGAAGAATTAGAAGTACTAGGTAATTCATCAGACGTTGCAAAAACATCTCGTCGTGACCTTGCTTATTTATTAGCAACAAAACAAAAAGGTGCTACAACAGTAGCTGCAACAATGATTTGTGCAGAATTAGCTGGCATTGAAATGTTCGTAACAGGTGGTATCGGTGGTGTTCACCGTGGTGCTGAAACAACAATGGATATTTCAGCTGACTTAGAAGAACTTTCACAAACAAATGTAGCGGTAGTATGTGCGGGTGCAAAATCTATTCTAGATATCGGATTGACTTTAGAGTACCTTGAAACAAAAGGTGTTCCAGTAATCGGTTATGAAACAGACTTAGTACCGGCATTCTACACACGTGAAAGTGATTTCGCTGTAAACTTCCGTGCAGATAATCCTGGAACAGTAGCAGAAACTTTACGTGCAAAATGGGATCTTGGACTTAAGGGTGGAGCAGTAATTGCTAATCCAATTCCAGAAGCAGATGCAATGGACCATGAATTCATCACTAACATCATTGAAACAGCATTGCAAGAAGCTAAAGAAAATGGTATTAGTGGTAAAAAAGTAACGCCATTCTTATTAGGTAAAGTAAAAGAATTAACAGAAGGTAAGAGCTTAGTAGCTAATATCGCATTAGTAAAACATAATGCTGTAGTAGGTTCTAAGATTGCTGTAGCTTTAAATAAATAATTAGATGAAAAAAGCTAGGAACATAGCCATTACATTATGGCTGTTCCTAGCTTTTTTATGATTTTCGAAGTGAGCCTAACTCACTTACGATTGCTTGCATTTCACTTGGGCTAAATGCATCACGTTTCATAACCATTTCATAAAGATAGACAAGGTCCTCGTATTGCTCGGTATCAAAATGCTCTGGTTTCATTGCGTCGGCATTAACCATACGAAGTTTATCTTTGATCATATCAATCATATAGATGACATTCTCAGTAGAGGGTTCAGTTAAATTCATAGGATTCCCTACCTTTCGTTACATACATAGTATCATTTCATGCAATGTATGGAATGTCAATTACAAATTGATTAAGCTTTTGCAGATTGCTCAGCTTTGTTATTTAATTTTTCTTTTTTCTCTTCTTTTAGCTTTTCTTTAATACGTTTTGTTTCAAAAACAACTATCCCTGATAGGCCAATAAGACCGATTAAGTTTGGAATGGCCATTAAGCCATTTGCAACATCAGAGAATGTCCAAACGATATTAAGTGGAATAGTTGCACCGATAAATACGAAAGCTACGAAAATAATACGATAAACTAAAAGAGCAAACGGATTTTTAAATAAGTACTGGAAGCATTTCTCACCATAATATGCCCATCCTAAAATAGTTGAAGAAGCAAAGAAAATTAACCCGATTGCCACAACAATTGGTCCCCAACTACCTAAGAAGTGACCAAATGCTTGAGTTGTTAGTGCATTTGCTTCTAATTTTGGATTTGTATAAACACCGGACATAACGATTGTTAAGCCAGTAATTGAGCAGATTAAGAATGTATCAAAGAAAACTTGTGTCATTGAAATAAGTGCTTGTCGTCCAGGTAAATCTGTTTTCGCAGCAGCAGCAGCGATTGGAGCAGAACCTAGACCCGCCTCATTGGAGAATACTCCACGAGCAACACCGTAGCGAATTGCGGCACCAATTGCCCCACCTGCAGCAGCTTCTCCAGAGAATGCCATTTTAATAATTGTCATAAATGCTTCAGGTACAGCAGTAATATTCATAATAATAATAATTAAACCGGAAGCTAAATAGAAAATAGCCATAACAGGAACAAAAACAGCTGTTACTTTCCCGATAGATTGAATTCCACCTAAAATAACAAGGCCTACAAAAATAGTTAAAATAATACCAGTAATCCATGGATCAATTTTAAAAGTAGAATTTACAACTCCAGCAACTGAGTTGGATTGTGTACCGTTACCGATACCAAATGAAGCTAACACACCGAATAATGCGAACAATACAGCTAACCATTTTTGTTTAAGACCATGCTCAAGATAGTACATCGGTCCACCAGCCATTTGTCCCTTCGAATCTTTTACGCGGAAGCGAACTGCTAAAATAGCCTCGCTATACTTAGTTGCCATACCAAAGAATGCAGAGAACCACATCCAAAATATAGCACCAGGTCCACCGAGAATAACTGCTGTTGCAACCCCAACGATATTTCCGGTACCAACAGTAGCAGCAAGTGCCGTTGTCAAAGCCTGGAATTGTGAAATATCACCTTCTACATCTGTAGCGTGTTTTTTAGAGAATACAAGTCTAAGAGCTGTTGGTAATAGTCTAAGTTGTAATACACCCACTCGAATAGTGAGGTAAATCCCTGAACCGACGATTAAGACAATTAATGGAATACCCCATAATACGCCTGATATCGAACCTAAAATCTCATTTAGCTTATCCATTTAATAATTCCCCCTTACCCACCGTTTTTTTTTTTTTTTGTAAAATATTCCTCCTATTTCTATTGAATTCCCCATTATATACTATTATTCTTAATATTCTGTCTATAAGTCAAGAAATATTTTTAAAAGAGATTACATTGTATAGCCATCACTTTAGTTTTATTGTTAAAGTAGAAGGGCATACTATTTTAAAGGGATTACATGCAAGGAGGAAATTATAATGTCGAATAAGTTATTTGTAGGGATTACAATTGGTGCAATTGCTGGAGCAGCAATCAGTATGTTGGATCGTAGTACTCGTGAGAGCACATGTAAGAAAGCTAAAAGCATTTCAAATGATGTTAAGTACTATGCAAAAAATCGTGAAGAATTTGTTGGGAAAGTACAAAACAAAGTGGAAAAGTATCAAACTTTATATGATTCATTTTCAACAGAAAAGGATTATTTAATGGAAAAAGTTGATGAGATTCGAACATATACACCACAAGTGAAAAATCTAATACAGGATACTAAAAATGCGTTTGTATCTCCAAAAGAAAAAGAGGAAGATCCTAACATAATTCATCTTTGATCTGAACAAAGGGGGAGAGATCATTGAGTAGAAACAATCGTCATGATTCAAAGTCTTCATCTGTATTTGATAAGGTGAAGATGATGCAAATAGAGAAAAAGGATAAGGATGAAAAGGTTAATGATATAACGACATCAAAAGGCTTTTTGATGGAGTTTATACAGCGGATAAAAAATGATGATATTTCGGGCTTTAGTGCGCAGTTGGCATATTTCTTCCTATTATCTTTTTTTCCATTACTCATTTTCTTAGTGACATTACTGCCGTTTTTAAATATTGATCCAGATCAAATTTATTTATTTTTGAATGCTATTTTACCTGATCAAGTGTACTCATTAATAATTGGGACAATTAGTGAAATTTTAGAAAATAGGAACGGTGGATTATTGTCGATAGGTATTATCGGTACGATTTGGTCAGCTTCTAAAGGTGTAGATGCGTTGATCAAATCGTTAAACCGTTCATATGATAAAAACGAAACAAGGCCGTATATCATAGCGAGATTTGTGTCTGTTATTTTCACTTTTTTATTAGTAGGATTGATTATTGTGGCATTGCTACTATCAGTCTTTGGTAGGCAAATTGGTGTTATACTATTCTCTTACTTTGGGTTAGAGGTAGATTTCTTGATGGTTTGGAATAGTATTCGTTCAATCATACCACCGCTATTGATTTTCACAGTATTAACTACAATGTATTGGATTGTACCTAATAAAAAATTGTATTTACGCAGTGTCTTACTCGGTTCTGCTGCTGCGACGGTTGCATGGATAGTGTTATCTTATGGGTTTTCTTACTATGTTAGTAATTTTGCAAATTACTCTGCAACGTATGGTAGTATCGGTGGAATTATCATATTAATGTTATGGTTATATTTCACAGGCATGATTTTAATGGCCAGTGGACAAATTAATGCCATTATGCAGAAAAGACTAGAAATATTGGAAGTACGAAAAAAGAGTGACCTTATATAGTCACTCTCTTTTTTTATATGTTTTTATTTAACAGTCTCAAACCGTTTAAAATCACTAGAATTGTACTACCTTCATGTCCGATAACACCTAAAGGTAAATCTACTGCTTGTAGGAAGTTTGAGATAATAAGCAAAGCAATGACAGAAATAGAAAATGCAATATTTTGCTTAACGGTTTTTTGCATTTTACGCGACAGTTTAATTGCATAAGCAATTTTAGAAAGGTCATTTTTCATTAATACAACATCTGCTGTCTCTAATGCAACGTCTGTTCCTTCTCCCATAGCAATACCTGTAGTAGCTGTTGCAAGTGCAGGGGCATCGTTAATACCGTCACCAACCATTCCGACATGTTTGTACTTAGCCATTAAATCTTTCATATGTTGTACTTTTGTTTCTGGCAAGCACTCTGCAATATAAGCATCAACACCTGCTTCTTTTGCGATTACTTTAGCGGTATTCTCATTATCCCCAGTCAACATAATTGTGTGAATACCTAGCTCTTTTAGAAGAGCAATTGCGTGTTTTGCTTCTTCACGAACCGTATCTTTCATTGCAGCGATGGCAACAATTCCTTTTTCATCACGAACGAAAATAACCGTTTTACCTTCATCAGCTAATGTAAGAGCAATCCCATTAGCAAAAAGCATTGCGTCTTCACGACCTACGAAATCAGCTTTCCCTACTTTATAAGCAATGTTATCTACAACTGCTTTCATACCCCAACCAGGAACGTCTTCAATTTGAGCTTTATCGAAGGATTTTAGTCCTTGTCGTTTCGCATAAGCCGTAATCGATTGAGCAAGAGGGTGATTTGATTGTGATTCAATACCAGCGACTATAGAGAGCATTTGTTGCTGATCAATACCTTCACGAACTATAAACTCAGTGACGATTGGTTTCCCTCGTGTAAGTGTCCCTGTTTTATCAAATGCGATGGCATTTAATACACTTAAATTTTCTAAGTGAACGCCACCTTTAAATAGAATACCGCTTTTTGCCCCATTAGAAATGGCCGATAGTGTAGCTGGCATTATAGATGCCACAAGAGCGCAAGGTGACGCAACAACTAGTAATACCATTGCGCGATAAAATGTAGTTGTCCAATCCCAACCAAGTAAGAAGTGGGGGATGAACATCATTAGCAAAACGGCGATTAATACAAATTTTACATAAGTACCTTCAAATCGTTCAATAAATTGCTGAGAAGGTGACTTCTCATCTTGAGCAGATTGTACAAGGTCAATGATTTTCTGGAATAGAGATTCGGAGTTTGGTTTCGTCATTTCCATAGTCACGGCACCACTCATATTGACAGTACCTGCAAATACTTCGTCACCTTCAAGCTTAGTAACAGGTATTGCTTCGCCGCTAATCGCAGCCTCATCAATTGCGGTAGTACCTTCAAAAATCACTCCATCCGCTGGAACTCGTTCACCTGGTTTAATAAAAAGGCGATCACCTTTTTTTAAAGTAGAAACAGAGACGCGAGTTAGTTCACCTTGTTCATTTACTAGCCACGCTTCTTCAGGTTGTAAATTCATAAGTGCTGAAATTTCTTTGTGACTTTTATTCATTGCGTATGTTTCAAGGGCGCCACTTACAGCAAAGATAAAGATTAAAATTGCGCCCTCAGTCCAATAACCAATAATTGCTGAACCGACTGCTGCTAAAATCATAAGGAATTCCACATTTAGTTCCTTATTAGCAATTGTTTCTTCAACACCTTCTTTTGCTTTTGCGAAGCCACCAATAATAAATGCAAGGATATAAACAAGTATAGATAAAGTGTTCATATCATTTTTTCCAAGTAACCAAGCAATTAAAATGAAAACACCTGAAGAGAGAGCTGCAATGAGTTCAGCGTGTTCTTTCATATTCTCAATTAGTGAGTGGTTTTGTTGTTTTATAGTTTCCATTGTTATACCTCCTGATAATGAATATCAATATCAAAATCTTTATTAACGAATAAAACTGGCTTACCACAAGGGGTTGCCAGTAATTTTTACAATCATTTTTAATTTAGAATCATTATAACATAGAGTGAGTGGTTGGGGAAGTGCATTGTTTAATAAATGTTAGTTTAAGAGAAAATGTGCATGTAGAAAATAAAAAAACTCTCGAAAACTATAAATAGTCTCCAAGAGTTCTGTAAAGATTCTATTAGAATACGCGTTCAGCATGAATTGCTAATTTATCTAGAGATGATTTTTGAACGTCTGCGTGTAATGAGTTACCGTGAGAGTCCATTGTTACGACAGCTGTGAAACCTTCAACTGATAAGTGCCACATTGCTTCAGGAATACCAAACTCCATTAAGTCTACACCATCGACTGATTTAATACAGTCCGCATAATATTGTGCAGCGCCACCGATTGCATTTAAGTAAACGCCACCGTGTTCAGCTAAAGCAGCAAGTGTTTTTGGTCCCATACCGCCTTTACCCATAACTGCGCGGATACCAAATTTTTTCATAATATCACCTTGGTAAGGTTCTTCACGGATAGAAGTTGTTGGACCAGCAGCTTTTACTGTCCAATTCTCATTTTCGTCTTTTGCCATTACTGGACCACAGTGATATACGATTTGTCCGTTTAAATCGACCGGAGCGTCATGACTCATTAAGTGGTGGTGGATAGCGTCACGGCCAGTATACATACGACCAGTGATTTTAACTACATCACCAACATTTAATGAACGAATTTGTTCTTCAGAGATTGGTGCTGTTAATTCAACAACTTTTTTCTCCGATTTTGGTTCTTCTGTTTGTGGTTCGTCTTTGAACGAGATTTTCTCGCCGTCTTGGTAATGCCAGTTTTTGATTTCACCAGTAGTAGCATCAACATCGATTGCCATGCGACGGTAAGCCCAGCAGTTATAAGCTACAGATACATAGAATGATGCTGGGATACGGTTCATAACGCCAACTTTACAGCCAAGTAATGTTGCTTCACCACCGAAGCCCATTGTACCGATACCTAATGTATTAGCTTTTTCAAGTATGTAATCTTCTAATTTAGCTAAATCAGGATTTGGATTTGTATCATCAACATGACGGAATAATTGTTCTTTTGCTAAATCATATCCAGATGAGCGGTCTCCACCAATCCCAACACCGATGAATCCAGCAGAGCAGCCTTGTCCTTGTGCTTGGTATACAGAGTGAAGAACACATTTACGGATACCATCTAAGTCACGACCAGCACGGCCAAGTCCTTCTAATTCAGTAGGTAAACTATATTGAATATTTTTGTTTTCACAGCCGCCACCTTTTAAGATTAACTTAATTTCGATGAAGTCATTTTCCCATTGTTCAAATTTCATAACAGGAAGGCCTTCACCTAAGTTATCACCACTGTTTGCACCAGTTAATGAGTCTACTGAGTTTGGACGAAGCTTAGCATCAGCAGTAGCACGAGCGATTGCTTTTTTGATTACCTTTTTGATTTCAATTTGGTTTACACTAACAGGAGTTTTTATTTTGAATGTTGGAAGTCCAGTATCTTGACAGATAGGTGAAATATTATCGTCAGCCATATGAATGTTCGTAGCGATTGTATCTAAACTCATAGCAGCGCGAGTACCAGCATTTTCAGCATCTTTGGCTTTTTTTATTGCGCGGCGTACATCTTTTGGTAAGTTTGTAGATGTTTCAGTTACTAAATCATATATGCTTTGTTCAAGCTTTTCTAAATTCATGTAAATTGCCCCCTCAAATAAGGAAATGTTTTAATTCCATACTTATTATACCCTTTTCAAAATATGAAAAAAAGAGCATGAATTCACGCTCTTTTTTAAACTGATAAAAATTATTCATTTTCATTAATTAGTTTTCAGGTCTGTCATTGAATTGATCCATTTTTTCTTCTAAATCGTCCATCATCTGAATAAGGCGATCGATATCTTCTAATTCAGTAGTTTCAGGGTCAATTGCGTCTAGCACTTCTAAAAAGATTTGAAGACGTTCTTTTAGGTAGGTCACTTGTTGATCTTTATCTGTAATTGATTTACCCATCATTACACCTCATTTCTTCTACCCAATAGTAGCTGATTTGTATAGTTTTTTCAATTGAATTAAGGAAATACTAGGACTTTTTAAATGTTTTAATTTTATTTGTATTTAGAAAATTTACATTATTTAAGTATTGTGGTAAAGTGAATATAAGAATAGGAAAGGAGAATAATTGGAAAAGAAAATTGAAAATCCTGTAGTAGAAGGAGGGAGATAGCAGTTAACGGCGAACTACCGCTAAGGATTTAAAGGCAACTGCAAATTAAAATGAATATTAGTCATTGTTAGAGGGCTCAGTACACATGTTATCAATGTGAACTGGGCCTTCATTTTTTATGAGAAAAAGCTTATCAGCTTCCAACCGAGTTATGATAATATTGTACAAGAATTAAGTAGCCTTTAAATTGATATATATTCGCAAGGAGGAAGAAATGGAGCATAGTATTAATTTTGAAAAGAGAAGATTTTGGATTTTGGTAATTATGGTCTCCATTTCGGGATTCTCTCAAGGTATGTTATTGCCGCTTGTGTCGGTAATTTTTGAGCAGGATGGTGTTTCTTCTGCTTTGAATGGTTTGAATGCAACAGGTTTATATATTGGAACATTATTAATAGCTCCTTTTATCGAACAACCGTTACGTAAATTTGGATATAAACCAATTATTGTGATAGGTGGAGCACTCGTCTTTTTATCTTTACTCATGTTTCCGTTATGGAAAAGTATAACATTCTGGTTTATATTACGATTGCTGATTGGTATTGGGGATCACGCATTGCATTATGCAACACAAACGTGGATTACAAGTACGGCACCAGCAAATCGACTTGGTAAAAGCATCGCAATTTATGGCTTATCATTTGGCCTCGGTTTTGCAGTCGGACCATTATTTGTACCATTGATGAATGTTTTCGAAGCACTACCATTTATCGTGTCATCGGTTCTTTGTTTAGTAGCATGGTCACTTATTTTCTGTTTGAAAAATGAGCGTCCAGAGGCGATTCAAATGACAAGTGTAGATGAAAAAGCATGGGGACGTTATGCAGCGACCCTGAGATATGCTTGGGTAGCATTTTTACCACCATTTTGTTATGGCTTTTTAGAATCTTCATTAAATGCATTGTTCCCGGTTTATGCGCTACGACTATCATTTGATGTAGCAATGTTATCTTTTATTTTAGCAGCTTTCTCAGTGGGAGGGATTATTTCTCAAGTGCCATTAGGTATGCTTGGAGATAAGATTGGACGTCGTAGAATCCTATTAATTGGCTTAGCTGGTGGGGGAACGACTTTCGGTATCGGCAGCTTTCTTGAGGGATCTGAAATTTTGGTAGCTGTTGTCTTTTTAGGTGCAGGGTTATTTGCAGGTTCATTATTCTCATTAGGAATTACATATATGACAGATTTAACTCCAAAAGAATTGTTGCCAACTGGTAATTTACTATGCGGTATATTTTTTAGCTTAGGTAGCTTGAGTGGACCATTTTTAGGCGGCCTTTATTTACAATTTGTTACCCAATATAGCTTCCTTTTACTTGTATCAATCATGTTACTTAGTGTGTTTTTCATTTCTCTAATTGGTGGAAAAACTGTAAAGCGAGTTATATAGTTAAGGGTCTTTGTTACTTTTTATGTAACAAAGACTTTTTAATTTGAAAAATTAAGAAAAAAATCAGATTTCCTTTAATCTTCCTTCATTTCTATTTGGTTTAATAGAAGTGAAAGGAGATGTTTCAAGTGAAGAAAAGAAAGTTGAAATTAAGAATAAAATTAGTGATGGTTCTATTAGTATTAGGTTTACTATGGATTGCTAATTTATTTATAGATGAAAGGCAACAAGTAACACAGGCAGAACCGAGGCTATTTAGTGAAAACGCCATATTAGTTGATTTAAATAGCGGAAAGGTTTTGCTTGATAAACAAAGTGAAATGGAAATATATCCTGCATCTTTAACGAAAATGATGACAGCCATTGTAGCAATTGAGAACTTATATGATTTAGAACAACGAATCACAATCCCAAGTGTGATGTTTGATAAGATTCGTGCTGAAAATGCCTCGGTAGCAGGATTTGTAGCACAAGAGCAAGTGACAGTTCGTGATTTATTATACGGGAATATGTTACCTTCTGGAGCAGATGCGTCGATTAGCTTAGCTATTGCAGTTTCAGGCTCAGAGGAAGCTTTTGTAAAGTTAATGAATGACAAGGCGAAAAAGCTTGGTATGAATGATACGCATTTTATGAATGTTACAGGTTTACAAGATAATGAGCACTTTTCAACTGCTAAAGATTTATCGAAATTACTACGTTATGCTTTACAGGATGAAACATTCTATAAAGTGTTTACAGCAAAGCGCTATACTACTTCAGCAACAAATGTACATCCAGATGGCATTACTTTTTATAGCTCGATGTTTGAAAAGCTACCCTCCACTACTATTGAAGGTGGAATGATTTTAGGTGGCAAAACAGGCTATACAGATAAAGCTGGGCTTTGTTTAGCAAGTTTAGCTGAGAAAGATGGTAAGCAGTATATATTCATTACAACGGGAGCACCTGGAGATCATGATACGGAGCAGTTTCATATGACTGATGCTTTGGCGGTCTATAATCAAATATTCTAATGATTTGGATTGTACTTTTGAGTGCGATCCTTTTTTCGTTGCGGCTGTGGTGTTGTCACTATATGATAAAGATAGTGAATAATTTGAATATAGTGGAAAAGGAAGTGTGTAATGATAATTGAGAAAAGAGAAAAAGTATATTTCGAAAAGGTCTGGCAAGAAGGGATGAAAGATTGGTCTGGTAAGACGCCAGAGCGCATGGTCAATGATGCTTTAGAAGAGCAATTTTGGGCTCAATACATTCAAAAAAATGCGGATAAAGAGACAGATCCTTATGCAGAGGATATCTTTCAAAACATTGCAAAGTTCATTGACCACACTGATACGGTTCTAGAAATTGGACCTGGTTGGGGGAATTATACGTTTCCACTTGCAAACCACGTGGAGAAGCTAACTTGTGTAGATAGTTCTGCAAGTATGATACATTATTTGCAAAATAAATGTGCTACCGATAATTATAACAATATTTCCTTTATTCATGAGAAGTGGGAGGATAATAAGAAAACTGAGCAATATGATATTGTCTTTGGAATGAATTGTTTTTATCGCATATACGAAATAAAGAGAGCACTACAACAAATACATAATAGTGCCAAGAAGTTAGCCATCATTGGTGTGACTTTTGCACCGATGCGACCACATTATATAGATTTACAAAATAACTTCGGCTATTCGTTGAAGTACCCTAGAAGAGACTACATAGATTTGATGAATATTCTTTATGAATTGGATATCCATGCAAATTGCCAGATAGTAGATTTGGAGAAAACGTATACGTATGATTCATACGACGAGATGATTGATGCCAACAGTGTGAAGCTATTGACACCAAATGTAGATCGATCGCAAGTTGAGGAAGCGGTGCAGAAGTATGTTGATTACAAAGAAGGTAAATATATTTATAAACATCAGTTTAAAGCTGCTCTTTTGTATTGGAGTCCTAGTAGTCTATAAAGAAGAAAGCCATCCTCATTAAATCGAGGACGGCTTTTGTTTGCTTATTTTAGCTTGAATTGTGTAATTGATGATTTTAATGAATTAATTTCATTAGATAACTGAGTTGCAGATTTAGCAACAATATCCATGACATGTTGCTGTTCATCAACCGAAGCAAATACTTCTGTTGAAGCTTTGGCATTATGATCACTTACTTCGGCAATGCTTTCAATCGCAAAAGTGAACATTTCCGTAGAAGCCATTAATATATTAACGCTCTCTGTGACGTTTTCGATGGAGGTAATGATGGTACCTACATTCGTTTTAATATCTACAAATGACATTTCTGTATTTGAAACAGCTATATTTTGTTCTTTTACAATCAAAGATGTTTTGTCAATTTCTTGGTTTGCAAGTAAAGTTTCCTGTTCAATACCACGTAACGTTTCTTGAACACTTTCCGTGGATACTGCAGTCTGTTCAGCTAATTTTCTGACTTCGTTTGCTACAACAGCAAATCCTTTACCGTGTTCACCAGCTCTTGCAGCTTCAATGCTTGCATTAAGAGCTAGTAAATTTGTTTGGGCAGAGATTTGATTAATCGTTTGAATAATATTTTCAATATCTTTCATTTTCGAAGATAGGGATTGGAATACTTTTTGTACATGCTCCACTAGATCAGCTGATTTTGTCGATTTCTCTTTTAATAATTTTAAATTATTAAGCCCTTGTTCATTGGAGGTTTGCATCTGTTCTGAAGACTGTTGCATAAACTCATTTTTTTGATATAGATTTTTTATTTGTTCTGAGATACCAATAATGACTAGTTTTGTTTCCTCTGCATCTTTTGCTTGCTGTAATGATCCAGCTGAGACATCAGATACAGCACGTGTAATTTCTACTGTAGAAGCAGTAGCCTCTTCGGATACAGCAGTCAAGGTTGAAGAGGCGTCTTGTATATCATTTATTGTGGTATCTACTTCGCTTATTAATGTTTTTAGTTGTGTTACCATCACGTCAAAATGAGTATTTAATTGCCCTAACTCATCTCCGCGATTTACTTCATGTAATTGAACAGTTAAGTCACCAGTAGAAATTTTCTTCACATTATTTGTTAGTTTTAAAATCGGGTTACCAAAATGTTTCGCTAATAAGTACATAATAATAGTCGCGATGATAAGTGAGGCGATAAAGGCTAAACACATGACAATAAGTAAATTTTGTGCGGATGAGTTAAAGTCTTTTTTGTAGCTTCCAGCACTTACAACCCAACCCCAGTGTGGGTCGATTTCAGCATATGTAATTTTTTCAGCAAGCTTCTTTTCATCATTAGGTAGATGGAATGGATACTGGACAAAACCACCACCGGCTTTTGCGTTTTTAATAATTTTTTGGATAAAATATTGTCCACTACTATCTTTTAACTCCCACGATTGTTGATTTTCAATATTGGGATGGGCAAGCATTAAGCCATCTTCTTGCAAAATGAAAATATAACCACTTTCTCCTAAGTCACCAGGATATGTAATCTCTCGATGTCCATCCTCTGTCTTTTTACCGATAATTTGAACCTTAACAGCTTCTTGCGCATCTTCTAAGGCCAAGTTTCCTTTTTGTACTTCAGCATCTAGAGAAGCGATTAGCTGCATCGTCGTCTGGACACTGTTTTTAACAATCGTTTCACCTAATTTATCCATATTAGATTTTGCACTTTGATAACTGAAAAAACCAATAATAATACATGGTATTGCGACAAGAAGTAACGAATTTAACATGAGCTTCCATTGAATAGAGTTACGTATCCTTTGCATTGAGCCCCCTCCTTCATTGTAAAAAATCTGTTAATTCTATTATGGATTCGTAAACTATGATAATCAATGAGAAAAAATGCAGAAAAGTGTAATAATTTGTCGAAAAGTAGCTATAAATGTGTTATTTTAGTAAATTGGATTGTGCTATAAGTAGGGGGATGAGCTTTTTTTTATAAGAAGATTTAGGATTTTAAATCTACAGAAGGGATAATAAGTAATAATAAAAAAGACTGAAGCCATAATAACTTCAATCTTTTTAATGGATTATTTTAATGTTAATAATGTGACTGATTCAACATGCGCAGTTTGGGGAAACATGTCAATCGGTTGAATATATTGAATGTCATATACTTTTGTAAGCTCCTGTAAGTCTTTTGCTAAAGTAGATGGATTACAAGAAGTATAAACAAAGCGTTTTGGTTTAACTTGTAAAATTGTATTAAGAAGGCTTGGTGCAAGACCCGTTCTTGGAGGGTCTACTGTTAGTACATCTGGCGCGAATTTTTCTTTGCGCCATTTTGCTAACCATTCTTCAGCGGAGCCTGTCACGTATTTAACATGGTTAAAGCCATGCTTTTTGGCGTTTAGCTTAGCATCTTGAATACTTTCTGGAATAATATCCATCCCACGTACTTCTTTTGCGTCCTTTGCTAACCAAAGACCGATTGTACCAACGCCACAATAAGCATCAACAACAGTTTCTTTGCCTGTTAATGCAGCTGCTTTTTTAATCTCATTATAGAGATGGACAGTTTGAGTAGGGTTAAGTTGGAAGAAGGCACGTGCTGATAAATCAAAAGCAAGTTCACCAAGTTCTTCATGAATCGTCTCTTTTCCAGCTAGTGTGTATGTCTCGTCACCAAAGATTAATGAGGTTTTTTCAGCATTGATATTTTGCACGATGGATACGACAGCTGGATCAATTTGTTTTAATTTTTCAACAAGCACTTCTTTTTTAGGGAAGTTTTTACGTGTCGTAATAAGCACGAGTTGTACTTCACCTGTTTTTATTCCAGTACGAACAACAATTGTACGTACAATTCCTTTTGAGCGACCATCGTAAATAGGGATGTTAAGCTCATCTAAAATATGTTTTGTAGCCGTTGTGATTTTCGTTGTTGCAGGGTGTTGTACAACGCACTCTTCGATGTTCAACAGTTTATGACTATTGGCAGAATACAAACCAGCAAGAACTTTATTGTCAGGCTTACGTACTTGGAATTGACTTTTGTTTCGGTAATGCCAAGGATCGTCCATGCCGATTGTAGGACGTACATCGATTTTGTTTGCTTGTGATTTTACATACTTTGTTAGAGCTTGAACGATGACATCTCGTTTTGCTGCTAGCTGTCCTTTGTATGTTATATGTTGTAATTGGCAACCTCCACATTCCTCATAAACTGGACATGGTGGTGTTTGTCGTATCGGTGATTTTTTGTGAATTTTTACAACTTCAGCTTCTGCAAAGTTACGGTTTACTTTCGTTACTTGTGCGGAGACGTCTTCACCAGGAAGTGCGCCTTTAACGAAAACAACGTTACGCTTATAGTAGCCGATTCCTTCACCATTAATGCCGAGCCTTTTAATTGTTATATTAAGTTTCTGTCCCATTTCCATAATTGATTGTTGCGTCAAAAATTACACGTCCTTTTTCGCTATGTTCCTTCATTATAACGAACGGTCGTGTGTTTTGAAAGAACCAGCTAATCCGGCTTGTTTGTTTACAAGATTATTAATGGAATCAAAGCGATAACCTTTTTTGCGTGCAGCTTCGATGAATTTTGGTAAAGCTTCCGCATTATCAGGCGACACTGTATGCATGAGGACAATGGCACCAGGGTGTAGCTGTGACATAAGGTTGTCGTATGCATATTTCCAGCCTTGAGGTTTGTCTGCAAGCCAGTCTTTAAAGGCAATTGACCAGAAGATATGTCGGTAGCCAGCATCATTACCTACTTGCAGTAGTTTTTCGTTAAATGAACCTTCAGGTGGTCTAGCAAAAATAGTTCGTTCAACTTTTGTAATCTCTCTTAGTTTATCATCGAACTTCTTCCATTCCTTTAATATTTCTTCTTCACTTAGTCTTGCCATATTCGGGTGACCATACGAGTGGTTACCAATATCATGACCTTCTTCAATCATGCGTTTAACAAGAGGGGTAGCGCTCGTTAAATAATGACCTGTCAGGAAAAATGTCGCTTGAATTTTTTCCTTTTTTAAAGTGTCAAGTATGCTTGCTGTATAGCCATTTTCATAGCCATTATCAAAGGTTAGATAGATAACCTTTTCATCTGGACTTCCTTTATAAAGAGCTCCGTACTTTTCTAAGGTTTGATCAAATGCTGCACCAGCTTCTGGTTGTTGTTCGTTTTGAGCTTTTTTAAAACCCCAATGAAGCTCATCTGCAAAAGCGCTAAACGGATTGACTATGGCACCAATAAAAACAATAGCACTTGCTATGACAATTCCGAGCAAATGGTTTTTCCACATAAAAACGCAACCTTTCTATTTTTAATGTAGGTTGCGCTAAGGGACGTTATTTATGCGTACAAATTTTCTAATGCAGCTTCTAATGTTGGATATTCAAAATGAAAGTTTTCTGTTAGTAAAACTTTTGGTAAAACCTGCTGTCCTTCTAAAACGAGATTACTTTTTTCACCTAATACAATTTTTAATAAAAATGAAGGAGTAGGAAACCAATGTGGTCTACCAAGAACGGAGGCAATTATTTCGCCTACTTGCTTCATCCTAATTGGATTAGGAGATGTTACATTAAAGGGTCCAACTATATGATTATTTTCTAATGCAAAACATAATGCAGATGCAACATCTTTTACATGTACCCAAGATACCCACTGTGAACCAGATCCAACTGTACCACCTACAAAAAGTTTATATGGTAAAACCATTAGAGATAGTGCACCAGCATCTTTACCTAAGATGACACCGAAACGTGCTGTTGCTACACGAACTCCAAAGTTTTCGGCCTTTTTTGCTTCTTGCTCCCAGTGTCTGACGGTTTTACCTAAAAAGTCTTTTGCCACATGAGATGAGCCTTCGGTATAGGTTGCAGCTTTTGAAGATGGATAGATGCCAATTGCACTGGCATTGATTAGTACTTTAGGTTTCACATCAATTGTTTCAATTATACGTAGGACTTCTTTAGTGGCAGATATACGACTGTCGTAGATGTCCTTTTTCCGCTTTTCTGTCCATCTCCCATCATTTAAAGAAGTACCAGCTAGATTAATAAAGGCATCTATACTTTGTAAATGTGCTTCAGGCATTGCATTTTCTGTTAGCCATTGTATATAGTGAATACCATTTGCTTCATAGCTTTTTTTTCGCGTTAAGATAAAAATGTCATGACCTTGATGCTGTAAAAGTTTTGTAAGCTCACGTCCTACTAAACCAGTGCCACCTGTAATTGCAATTTTCATAATTTTGCCGTCCCTCCATGTAAGAATAGTTAGTGTCAAAACATGAACTTTTTGAATGCTCTAATCAAATCAAGTGTAATAGCTTTCCATACATATGTATGCTTTCATTATATGTAAGTATAGATGAAATGAAGGTAACTTAGAAAAGATGTATACTATATCTAAGTGAAGGAGTGTTTCGATGACTCGAGTAATCACAAAAATAACGCGCCAAAAGAAAAACCAAGAGCGCTATAATATCTTTTTAAATGAAGAATACGCTTTTAGTGTTGATGAAACCATTTTAATTCAGTTTGGCCTGACAAAAGGTAAAGTGATTGAAGGGCTCGAGCTAGATGAGATTGCCTTTGATGATGAAATTCAAAGAGCGTATAATCGTGCACTAGGTTTTCTGAGTTATCAAATGCGCAGTGAATATGAAGTAAGAAAGAAGCTTCTTGATTTAGAATTTGGAGAGGCTGTTATTCAAGAAGCTATTCAAAAATTAAATAAACATGGCTTTTTAAATGATGCCACATATACAAAAGCACTTCTTGAAACGAAGAAGAAGACTGCTAAAAAAGGCCCTCGTGCAATTAGACAAGATATGCAGAAAAAAGGTATTGATAAAAAGTTACAAGAAGAAGTGCTAGAAACCTTTTCTGAGGAAGAGCAACTTAGTATTGCCTTGAAGTTAGGAGAGAAGGTAGCTTTTTCTGAACGACGTAAAACGCCGACTCAAGTAAAACAGAAAATTCAAGATAACTTAATGCGAAAAGGCTATTCCTTTGCGATAATAGAGCAAGTACTTGAACAAATTGAATTTTCACGAGAAGATGGTGAATGGCAACAAATGATTCAAGTGCAAGGGGACAAAGCATGGCGTAAATATGCTACGAAATATAGCGGATATGATTTGCATATGCGTGTAAAGCAAACTCTATATCAAAAAGGCTTTCCAGCTGATATTATAGAAACTTTCATAGAAGAGAAGGGGCAAGAAAATGGATAAAAAATATAGCGATATGACACCATCAGAATTACGAACAGAAATCGCAACATTAAAAGAAAAGGCGAGAAAAGCAGAGCAACTAGGTATTCTCAATGAATTTGCTGTTTATGAACGAAAAGCATTGATGGCGCAAGCTTTTTTATTGAACCCAGACGATTTCAAACCTGGCGAAATGTATCGTATTGAAGGTGATCCAGGTGTGTTCTTTCAATTGGAATACTTAAAAGGACGCTTTGGATGGGGATATCGACTTGGTGGCGATCATTATGAAGAAGCTTTACCAATTTCAATGTTAACACCTGTAAAGGAAGGTATGTAAATTGGAAGCAATAGTAGATCAACTTGTAATGGAACTAAAAGATAGTAATGAATTATTAACAGAAGAACGTGCGCGCGTGTGGATTGAATTATTATGGTCTGATTTTGAAGCGACATACGCAAAAGCTGGTTATGATTATCAAGGTGCTGAAATGACTGAAAAAATTATTCGCCAATGGATTCAAGGCTATGGTCATCAACTACATGAATTTGCAGGACGTAATCCAAAATATGCTCACCTACTAGACGCAACTGACAACTGATTACAATAAACTGGCCGCTACGATCAATGTGTAGCGGTCAGTTTATTGAGGATGTTTATTAGTTGATAGCATTTTTTTAATACTCATCAAGCAACTTCATCAGAAACAAAAAAGAGCTGCCGATTTCGGCAGCTTTTCTAAAGGTTTGATAAATAAAGGGGATAACTCGAGTTTGAAGGACTAGAAATACAACGGCCTTAGGACGTGAATATTCTGCTAAATAACAAAGAGGCGAGTTAGCGCAACAATCACTCAAATTAGTACAACAAAGTATGAAGTTAGCGCAACAAATAGCAGTGAAAATGCAACAATCACTTGAGTTAGTGCAACAGTTGGATTTCTAAACGAGCGCCTTTGATTCGAGCCTTCCAGTGCTTGTCGGGGCTGAACGGGCTGCTTTAGCATTTAAGTTAATCCACAATCAGTTTCTTTCTTAATTTGTCTTCGCTAAATATCCAGCCTGTGTAGGATTGGATGACATCAAGATTGTCGTTTAGTAGTGCGACGGCAACGAATGGATAATGATTTTCGCTTCGGTAACGTAGATCGATTAAGCGTACTTCATGGTAATTGTTTTCAAGCTCGCTTATTTCCCAACGGTATAAGGGAGAGAATGATACGAATGCAGCTAAATTGGAATCTTCTAATGCTGCGTGAAATAATGGCGTGTCTGGTAGTGGTTCTATTGGGAATTTATCGTATATGGTGATAGAGCGCCCATAAGCTCGTCCGACGTAGTGAGTGGAGCTTGAATTGACTGCAACACGCCATTGGAAAAAGCGCATTGTTGGTGAAAGTATTATTTTTTCGGCATCTGGAATGGTATTTTTAACAGCATGTTTAACGGCTTGCTGTAAGGTAAAGCGGATTAAATAGTAAATCACAATAATGCTATATAAACTTGTTATTGTCCAAACGGGATCAAAACCAAACGCCCATAGCATTAGCGCTATTACATGTAATCCGAAAATTATAGGATCGAATGTGTTAATAACACCGAGTGCAATCCATTTCTTCGATAGTGGCCGTAATGCTTGTGTTCCATATGCATTAAAAATATCAACAAAAACGTGAAGAAAAACTGCCGAAAATGTCCAAAGCCATAGATGCAATATATTAGCACCTTGAAATAACAAAGATAACACGCCTGTTATTAAAATAGGCCATAATATAACAGCGGGAATTGAATGCGTAATTCCGCGGTGGTTTCGAATATAAACAGCATTATTACGCAATTTTAAAACTGTATCGATATCGGGTGCTTGTGATCCAACGATTGTTGCTGTAATAACTGCAGCTGTTGTCATGGAACTATCTGCTACTACTGGGTCAGCTAATGCTAAACCACCTAGTGCAATACCCATTACTAAATGTGTTCCTGAATCCAAAAATAATCAGCTCCTTAAATATTGGGAGAGAAATTGTTTCAATTGTTTTAGATAAAATTATCGGTTGGTTACATTTTATAGCTTGATGCATTTTTAAAATAAATCGAAAATACCTAGGAGGAAAAAGTGTACTATCAATATAAACATCAATTCCAACAAGCATTAGTCGAGTGGTTTAATAAAGAAAAACGGGATTTACCGTGGAGAAAAACGAACGACCCTTATAAAATTTGGGTATCAGAAGTGATGCTTCAACAGACAAGAGTCGACACGGTTATCCCATATTATGAACGATTTTTAAGTGAATTTCCAACAATTCGACATTTGGCAGACGCCCCAGAGGAGAAGTTGTTGAAGCAATGGGAAGGGTTAGGATACTATTCACGTGCACGCAATTTACAAGCAGGTGTTCGAGAAGTGGTCGAAAATTACAACAGCAAAGTGCCCGATAATCGACCAGAAATTTCGAAACTAAAAGGCGTTGGGCCGTACACTGCAGGAGCGATTCTTAGTATTGCCTATAATAAAGCAGAGCATGCTGTTGATGGCAATGTTATGCGTGTACTAAGCAGAGTTTTACTAATTGAAGAAGATATTGCACTTCCTAAGACGAAAAAAACGTTTGAAAATGCTGTTATGGAACTCATTGACCCAATACATCCATCCGAATTTAATCAAGGATTGATGGAATTAGGTGCGATGATCTGTACTCCGACTTCTCCCAAGTGCTTATTATGCCCAGTAAGAGAATTTTGTACAGCTTTCAATGAGGGGAATCCGGAGAATTTACCTATTAAAACGAAAAAAATAAAAATGAAGCACATTCCTTATGATGTGTATGTTGTGAGAAATACTAAAGGCCAATTTTTAATCGAAAAGCGTCCTGAAAAAGGTCTACTAGCGAATATGTGGCAATTTCCAATAATTGAGCGAAAAACAGATACTGATATTACAAACGAAACGATTTTATCAGAACAATATAGTTTAAACTTATTATCACGCGAAAAATTAACTTCATTCAAACATATTTTTTCACATTTAACTTGGCATATAGAAAGTTACTTTGTTAGTTGTGAGGAGCAACAAATCATCCCCGATAATTGCCAATGGTTTACGGTTGAAGAGATGTCTGCTTTACCAATGCCAGTACCAATGCAGAAAGTATGGCAAAGATATCAAATCGAATCATCAAATTTATAAAGAAAATATTACCAAGAATAAATATCTCCAAGCTACGCAAATTAGATAGCACGGAGGTGATTTCCATGAAAAAGAATCAAAACAGTGCAAACAAATCACAAAACAATGCGCAAAACAATGCGCAAAACATGTTTGAGGAGTTTGGAGCTGAAACTGATTTCAGCGAAGTAGCAAAGCAAAATAATAAAGCTGAGCAAAACAAGCAAACAGCTTCGGGTAAATTTAATAAAAATCAAAATAACTCGAACTAATCATGGGACACACCCTAATAAGCGAAGGCTTTTTGCCTTCGCTTATTTTTTGCTACAAGTTTTTAATCATGATTGTTATAATGTTAAGCAAAGAGCGCTTTTCCAATAAGTGTTTATCGAAAAGGTGGGCATTAGCATGGCGATTCCATTAGAAGGTGAAACAATACAAATACATAGTTATAAACACAATGGCCGTATCCACCGTGTCTGGCAAGAAACGATGGTATTGAAAGGCACAAAAAATATAGTCATCGGAGCGAATGAACGTACACTCGTAACGGAAGCGGATGGTAGAACATGGCTAACACGTGAACCGTCCATTTGTTACTTTCATGCAGAGCACTGGTTTAATATTATTTGTATGTTGAGAGAAGATGGAGTATATTACTACTGTAATATGAGCTCTCCATTTGTTTTTGATAATAACGCTATTAAGTATATTGACTATGACTTAGATGTAAAAGTGTTTCCCGATATGTCTTATACTTTACTTGATGAAGATGAGTATGAACAACATAAGGAGGAAATGAGTTATCCATCTGTAATTGATCAAATATTGAAATCAAATGTTGATAAGTTACTTAGTTGGATTCACCAAAGACGTGGACCATTTGCGCCTGACTTTATAGAGGCTTGGACGAGCCGTTATCAATTTCAAAGAAGGCTTCATGATAATGACTAATAATTGCCTGTTGGTGAAAACCAGCAGGCTTTTCGCTTGAAAAGGGAGTGACTTTTTGGACAGTATTAAACGCTATATGCGATTCGTAAAGCCTTATAATTGGGAGATTCTATTAACACTAGTTATAGGAATTGTAAAATTTGCAATCCCATTATTTATTCCGATATTAATCAAAATTGTGATTGATGATATTGTGATGGCAGAAAATTTAACAAGTGATGAAAAAACATTACAGCTATTCTATTGGCTTGGCGGAACAGCTGTTGTATTTTTTGTTTTAAGACCACCAATAGAATATTATCGCCAATACTTTGCTCAGCATGTGAGTAATAAGATATTATATGATATTCGCAAAGAATTGTATGGACATCTTCAAAAGTTAAGCATGAACTATTATGCAAATGCACGTGCTGGTGAAATCATTTCACGTGTTATTAATGATGTGGAGCAAACGAAGAATTTTATCATGACCGGTCTGATGAATGTTTGGCTGGACTTAGCAACAATTCTAATCGCTATTGGGATTATGCTAACATTAGATGTGAAATTGACGTTAGTAACATTAATCGTCTTTCCATTCTATGCGTTTTGTGTAAAATATTTTTTCGGTAGATTACGTGATTTAACACGCAAACGCTCACAAGCATTAGCAGGAGTACAAAGCTATCTACATGAACGTGTTCAAGGAATGAGCATTATAAAAAGTTTCACATTAGAGAAGCATGAACAGAAAATTTTCGATGAGACAAACGGGGAGTTTTTAGACAAGGCACTTGATCAAACCAAATGGAATGCTAAAGCTTTTGCTGTGATTAATACGATTACTGAAGTAGCCCCGTTACTCGTCATTGGATTTGCAGGTTATATGGTTATTCAAGGACCGCTTTCTGTTGGTGCGATGGTAGCGTTTGTTGCATATATCGATCGCCTATATGGACCATTACGTAGACTTGTAACTTCTTCAACGACATTAACTCAATCAATCGCCTCGATGGATCGTGTATTTGAGTTGATAGATGAGAAATACGATGTAGAAAACCAACCAAATGCCGCTGCACTACCTCCACTAAAAGGGGATGTACAATTTGAAAAAGTATCATTCCGATATACTGAAGATGAACAGAAAGTATTGAACAATGTAAGCTTTAACATTCAAGCAGGTCAAACAATTGCGCTTGTTGGAATGAGTGGTGGAGGTAAATCTACGATAGTCGGACTAATACCTCGATTTTACGACGTGGTGGAAGGTGCTATAAAAGTTGATGGAGTTGATATTAAAGAAGCAACAATCCATTCGCTACGCTCACAAATTGGAATCGTACTCCAGGATAATATTCTATTTAGCGATTCTGTTAAATCAAATATTTTAATGGGACGACCAGATGCTTCTGATGAAGAAGTAATTGCAGCAGCTAAGGCTGCTAATGCTCATGATTTCATCATGTCACTACCAGAAGGTTACAATACAAAAGTTGGAGAACGTGGTGTTAAATTATCTGGTGGACAAAAACAACGGGTTGCTATTGCCAGAGTCTTTTTGAAAAATCCGCCAATCCTTATTCTGGATGAAGCAACTTCAGCTTTAGATTTAGAAAGTGAATCACTAATTCAAGAATCATTAGACAAGTTAGCTCATGATAGAACAACAATCGTTGTAGCACACCGTTTATCAACAATCACACATGCCGATCAGATTCTAGTTATAGATCACGGTGAACTAAAAGAACAAGGTACACATGAGCAATTGATAGAACAACAAGGTATTTATCATAACCTGTTCCATATGCAAAGACTCGATGCATAATAAGTATGTAAAATAGCACATATAGCATGAAATAAAGACTTCTCATTTATGGGGAGTCTTTATTTTTTGTTATAAAAATACTGTTAATTTGAAAAGTATTGCAATTTTTCAAATTAACAGTATAAAATAGATAAAAAGAATTGAATATTTTGAAAATATCGAATTATCGAATTTAAAAGGAGGGACTATATGAGTGATCGTAAAGAATTACTACGAGTGAGAGGACTTCAGACGACATTTTTCACAGATGATGGTGAAATCCCTGCAGTAGATAATATTAATTTTTCGGTAAGAGAAGGTGAAATACTTGGCATTGTAGGAGAGTCTGGCTGCGGCAAGAGTGTAAGCGCATTATCGATTATGGGGCTTGTACCATCTCCGCCGGGTAAAATTACAGGTGGACAAATAGAATTTGATGGCAAGGATTTAACTAAGCTTTCTCAAAAAGAAATGCGTAAAGTACGAGGGAAAGATATAGCAATGATTTTCCAAGAACCAATGACGTCACTGAATCCACTATTTACAATAGGGAATCAATTGATGGAAGCTATATTAATCCATCATAAAGATTGGTCAAAAAAACAGGCTAGAAATCGGGCAATTGAAATGATGAAGTTAGTAGGTTTGCCAAGAGCTGAGGGGTTAATAAAGGAATACCCACATCAATTATCTGGTGGTATGCGACAACGTGTGATGATAGCGATGGCACTCGTCTGTGATCCAAAAGTACTTATTGCAGATGAACCAACGACAGCATTGGACGTTACGATTCAAGCACAAATTTTACAATTAATGAAGGACCTAAATGAGAGATTGAATACGGCCGTTATTATGATTACGCATGATTTAGGTGTTGTTGCAGAAACGTGTGAACGAGTTGTCGTTATGTATGGAGGGCAAGTAGTAGAAGAGGGTCCTGTCAAATTAATATTCAACGATCCACAACATCCATATACAAAAGGACTTATTCAATCTGTGCCGGATATGCGCTTTAAAAAACAACGGTTATATTCTATACCTGGAAACGTGCCAAAACCGGGATCCGTTAATACTGGTTGCCGTTTTGCTGCTCGGTGTGAATTTGCATTTGAGCAATGCCGTGTAGAAAATCCAAATTTATATCAAACAAGCCCAGAGCATAAGACGAGATGCTTCTTGCATGAAAGAAAGGAGATGTCTGCAGTTGACAGAGCCGTTGTTGAAAGTTAAAGGGTTAAAGAAATACTTTCCGATTCGCCAAGGGATGCTTGGAAAAGTATCCGGTCAGGTCAAAGCGGTTGATGATGTTTCCTTTTATGTGAATGAAGGCGAAACGCTTGGAATTGTAGGCGAATCCGGCTGTGGTAAATCTACTACGGGACGTATGCTTATGAGATTGCTAGAGCCAACAGAAGGAAGCATTGAATTTGATGGTAAACTGCTATCCGATTTATCTAATGAGGAAATGCGCAAAGCTCGCCGTGAGATTCAAATGGTTTTCCAAGATCCCTATGCCTCACTAAATCCTCGGCATTCAATAGGCAAAATTCTTGAGGAGCCTCTAGTTGTTCATGGTATTGGAGATGCCAAAGAACGTAAGAAAAAGGTCAATGAGTTCCTAGAAATTGTTGGTCTCAGTAGCTACCATGCCAGACGATACCCACATCAATTTAGTGGGGGACAAAGACAACGTATTGGTATAGCAAGAGCGTTAATGACAAATCCGAAATTGATTATTGCAGATGAACCTGTTTCAGCTCTAGACGTTTCGATTCAAGCTCAAGTTTTAAATTTAATGCAAGATTTGCAAAAAGATTTAAAGCTTACTTATATATTTATAGCGCATGATTTAGGGGTTGTTCGTCACATTAGTGACCGTGTAGGGGTCATGTATTTAGGGAAGATGGTTGAGTTAGCGGATAGTGAGTCTTTATATAGCAAACCATTACATCCTTATTCAAAGGCTTTATTATCAGCTGTTCCTGTACCGGATCCGAACTTTACACGGGAGCAAGTATTAATAACAGGGGATATTCCAAGTCCTTCAAATCCTCCTACGGGATGTACATTCCATACAAGATGTCCATTTAAAATGGATATATGTTCAAAAACAGTGCCTGTATTAAAGGAAGTTGAGAAAGGTCATTCTGTTGCTTGCCATTTATATAATGAGCAAGGTCAACAATGATAATAGAGCAAAGTGTGGAGGGGTTATGTATATGAGGAAAAAGAGATGGTTAGCTTTAGGCTTGATGTTATTGCTAGTATTGTCTACAGCATTAGCAGCATGTTCATCCGATGAAAAGGATGATGTTAAGGGTGATGATAAAGGCGACGGAGTGAAAAAAGAAAAAACGTTAGTCTTTGGTCGTGGGGGAGATTCTGTATCACTTGATCCTATTGCTACAACAGAGGGAGAAACTTACAAAGTAACAGAGAACTTATATGAAAAACTAATCAATTTTGGTGAACAAGATACAACCTTAAACCCAGGGTTAGCTAAGTCTTGGGAAGCTGCTGAAGATGGTTTAAGCTACACATTTGACTTACAAGAAGGCGTGAAATTCCATGATGGCACTGATTTTAACGCTGATGCAGTAGTGAAAAACTTTGAGCGTTGGATGAACGGCGATGCAGAAAAATTCCCTTACTTTAAATCAGTATTTGGTGGATTCAAAGATGAAAAGGGTCTAGTCATCAAATCTGTGAAAGCTGACGGTGATTTAAAAGTAGTTATCACTTTAAAACAACCTCAAGCTCCATTCTTGAAAAACCTTGCAATGAGTCCATTCGCTATTGCGAGCCCGACGGCATTTGAAAAGTTTGGTGATAAGTTTGGTGATAATCCAGTAGGTACTGGACCATTCAAATTTGTCTCTTGGAAACGTAATGACTCAATTACAATCGAAAAGAATCCAAATTATTGGCGAGAAGGCTTACCGAAACTAGATAAAGTAGTATTCCGCTCTATTCCAGATAACTCAACCCGATTAAACGATTTAATTTCTGGTGCAATTGATTTAGCAGATGGTATTAGTCCGTCGGATGCAGCATCGATTGAAAGTAATGCTGATTTACAATTACTTAAACGTCCATCTATGAACATTGGTTATCTTGGTTTAACTGTAACGCGACCACCTTTTGATAATGTAAAAGTTCGTCAAGCGATGAACTATGCAATCGATAAGCAAGCGATTGTTGATGCTTTCTTCGAAGGTCAAGCTGAAGTTGCGAAAAACCAAATGCCACCAGTAATTAGTGGCTACAATGACGATGTTAAAGGTTATGAGTATGATCCAGAAAAAGCTAAGGCTTTATTAAAAGAAGCAGGCTATGATGGTAAACAAATCGAGTTATGGGCGATGCCTGTACCACGCCCGTATATGCCAGATGGTAAAAAAATTGCTGAAGCAATTCAAAAGAACCTAGCTGACGTTGGTATGAAGAGTAAAATTGTTTCATATGAATGGGGCGTATATTTAGATAAAGCTGAAAAAGGGGAAGCAGATGCATTCTTACTTGGCTGGACTGGCGATAACGGAGATGCGGATAACTTCTTATATGCTCTTCTTGATGAGGATAGCATAGGTAGTAACAACTACACTTACTACAAAAATTCTAAAACTCACAAATTATTAATTGAAGCTCAAACAGAAGTAGATGAAGAGAAGCGTAATGCGCTATACAAAGAAGTTCAAGAAATCTTTAAAGAAGAAGCACCTTGGGTTCCACTAGCTCACTCTACACCACTATTAGCTAGTAAATCAGATGTCATTAACTTATTACCACACCCAACTGGTTCTGACAGATTAGAAAAAGTAGATTTTAAATAAGCTAGACAACTAAACTACGCCTTTCGCTTATTTGGCGGAAGGCGAGTTTTTTCAAATAAGAGTTATTCAACATGATGAGATGGAGAGGTGAAGAGAATGCTTCACTATATTGGAAAAAGACTATTACAGTTAATCCCGGTTTTGCTCGGAATGACCTTTATTGTATTTTTAATAATACGTGCAATTCCAGGGGATCCTGCTCAAGTAATTTTAGGACAGCATGCTACAAAAGAAGCGAGAGCGGCGTTGCGAGCAAGCCTAGGATTAGATAACCCTTGGTATATTCAGTACTTTAATTATTTAGGTGATCTATTGACAGGTGATTTGGGCGAGTCGATGCGTACGAAAGCAACAGTATCAAGCGAGTTGTGGCCTTATTTAGCCGCTACATTTGAATTGGCTCTTTTTGCAATGATTTTAGCAGTAATCATTGGAGTGAATGCAGGAATTGTTTCTGCATGGTTCCAAAATTCTTGGTTTGATTATTTTGCAATGATTTTAGCACTTATCGGTGTATCTATGCCTATCTTCTGGTTAGGTTTAATGGGGCAGTGGGTATTTGGTATTCAACTAGATATACTTCCTACATCAGGTAGAGAGGATGCCAGGAATCCTGTCGATTCTATTACATACTTGTATGTTGTAGATACAATAATTCATGGTCGATTTGATCAGCTTTGGGATGTATTAAAACATTTAATATTACCTGCAGTTGCATTAGCGACTATCCCAATGGCAATTATTGCGAGAATGACTCGTTCAAGTATGCTTGAAGTGATGCGTTCTGATTATGTTCGAACAGCACGAGCTAAAGGGCAAAATATGTTTTGGGTTGTCTATAAACATGCTCTCAAAAATGCCATCATTCCTGTATTAACAGTAATTGGTTTGCAAATGGGATTACTATTAGGTGGGGCTATCTTAACAGAGACTATCTTTAGTTGGCCAGGTATTGGTCGCTACATTTACGATGCTATTGGATACCGCGATTATCCGGTTATACAATCTGGTATTTTAGTGATAGCTTTTGTTTTTGTAATGATCAATTTAATCGTAGATATTTTGTATAGTTTTATAGATCCGAGGATTAAATATGACTAAGGAGGGGGGAGTCCGATATGTCTGAAATGGCACCGAATGCAACTATAGATGTAGTGATTAAACAAGATCAATCGGTTGGTCCATGGAAAGAAGCGTGGCGTAGCTTTAAGAAAAGTAAAGCTGCGCTTGTAGGGGCAGTAATTGTTGTGTTCTTCATCCTACTAGCTATAGTTGGTCCATTGTTTGTTCCAGAAGGAATTAATGAACAAGTGTTAAAGGATCGTTTACAACCACCATCTGCTGAGCATTGGTTTGGTACAGATGATTTTGGCCGAGACATTTTTTCACGAGTCGTGCACGGCGCTAGAATATCACTTTGGGTTGGTTTTTTCTCGGTTATTGGTTCAGTTGTAGTAGGAAGTATGTTGGGGATTATTGCTGGCTATTACGGCCGATGGATGGATACCATCATCTCACGAATTTTCGATATCATGTTAGCGTTCCCAAGTATATTACTTGCCATAGCAGTTGTATCAATACTTGGTCCATCTTTGCAAAACGCTTTAATTGCTATTGCAATTATTAATGTTCCGAACTTTGGAAGACTCATTCGTTCAAAGGTATTGAGCATTAAGCAGGAAGAGTATATTACTTCTGCAAAAGCGATTGGTATGAAGGATGCACGGATTCTTTTTTCACATATTTTACCGAATTCGATGACGCCGGTTATTGTGCAAGGAACACTTGCCATCGCATCTGCAATTATTGAAGCGGCTGCACTTGGCTTTCTTGGACTTGGAGCAGAAGCACCTACACCAGAGTGGGGTAAAATGTTAGCTGATGCACGTATCTATTTAATCAATGCTCCTTGGACTATGATTTTCCCAGGTTTAGCGATTATGTTAACTGTTCTAGGGTTTAACTTAATGGGTGATGGTTTAAGAGATGCACTTGATCCTAAAATGAAAAACTAAACGATAAAAGCATCCAATGTGTCGAGTAAATCGATACATTGGATGCTTTTTTAGAATATGCTGTCTTCAATTTCAAGTTTAATTTCATCACCATGGTGATTTTGATACGACATAATAAGCGTATCTAAATGCTCTAAGTTTTCTTCATAATCTAAAATACGAGAGAGTATATGCAGTAAATGATAGCTTGAAAATTCTTCGTCCTCATCATTTTCGCGTGAAATGGCAATTTGTTCTGCGAAAATATCCATAACTTCGTTTCTTTGTAAATATTCCTCTTGACCAATCCAAGCCTTATGATCAGGCTTTAGTTTCCCAGAATACTTCAAAAAGAGTTGTTCGTGATAAGTAAGGAGGAAATCTAAACGTTCTTGAATCATAATATGAAACTGCTCAGGAAGTTTTGATAACTCGTTTTCATGCAAATGTAGTCTTTGTAAAACTTCTAAACTTTTTTTCGATGTGGTAATCATCTGTCTATAAACAACAAGCTTTCTTGCTTTTACATGCTTTTCATTTTTTATATATCTACGTTCTTCCTTATAAAATAAATATAACTGATTGAGCTTTAAATGATGCTCTTTTAATTTTCGCAAAGATTGTTTTGTTGATGTATGTTCAGATGCTTGACGAACTGCAAGTCGCGTCCAGCGAATAATTTCATCCTGCAACAGATTGATGGATTGAAATAATTTTGTTTCATAACGAGGCGGTAAAAAGACAAGGTTGACGACGAACGCGGCAAGTACCCCGATGAGCACTGTAACAAATCGAATCAAACCGAAAGTAAGAAAATCATCACCTTGGACTTCTAAAATCGCGATGACGGTTACAAGAGATAAGGAAATACAATTTTCCAAACCAAGTCGAATAACGATAGAAATAGTTATGATAGCAGCTAATCCGACGGCTACATATTGATGGCCGAATAGTAAACCAAATGAAACAGCTATTGCAGCGCCGATTAAATTCGATTGTACTTGTTCTAAAATTGTTAAATAAGAGCGATAAATAGATGGTTGGATTGCGAAAATAGCAGCAATGCCGGCAAAGACCGGTGATGGTAAGTTAAGCAAATTTGCAATATATAGTGCAAATACAATAGCTAAACCTGTTTTTAAAATACGGGCACCTAATTTCATTTGAAATGGGTAACCTCTCTTTCTGTATACTAGTATTCCGCTACTTTAACCGATTACCTCAAGATGGTCAACAACGGATTATTCATGAACTTAATTAACTTATGTCGGTAACCTATAGTGTAGACAAAAAAACGACGTTTTTTCAAAAAATTGATACAATTATTGTAAAAGTGAATAGGGGGATTAAAAATGACAGTACTAGAAGGACAACAAGCACCAAATTTTTCTTTAAAAAATGAACAGGGTGAACTGGTATCACTTGCAGATTACAATGGAAAGAAATCGGTAGTGCTATATTTTTACCCAAAAGATATGACACCTGGTTGCACTACAGAGGCATGTGATTTTAGAGACTTCTATAATGATTTCTCTGATCTAAATACCGTTATTTTAGGAGTAAGTCCTGATGATGGAAAAAGACATGTGAAATTTATAGAAAAGCATGGTTTACCATTCTCGCTATTAGTAGATGAGGAACATGCGGTTGCGGAAAAATATGGCGTTTGGAAATTGAAGAAAATGTACGGCCGTGAATATATGGGTATCGAACGCACTACTTTTATAATAGATGAAAATGGGGTAGTTATTAAAGAATGGCGGAAAGTACGGGTGAAAGGACATATTGAAGAGGTGCTAACGTATATACGAGAGAAGGGGGAATAATTATGATAGTGTATTTTACTTTTGATCCAAGACCAGATTTAAAAGAGGGACTAATACAAGATTTTCCTACTATTGAATTTATCTTTCATAACAATATAGACCATACTGTGTTAAAAGAGGCAGAAGTTGTAGTTACTTATGGTGAAGATATTGAGGCCAAGCAAATCAGGTTAGCGGAGAAGCTAAAATGGATAATGGTTGCTTCTGCAGGGATAGAGAAAATGCCTCAAAAGGAAATTGCTGAACGTGGTATTGTTGTTTCTAATGTACGTGGCATTCATAAAATTCCAATGGCAGAATCTGTACTAGCTCATGTTCTATCATATAAACGAGGGCTTGCATGGATTTATGAACAAGAGAAAAAAGCTGAATGGAAACGTAAGTCTAAAGCAACGGAGCTTCACGGTTCTACCGCGCTTATTTTAGGGCCTGGTGCAATTGGTTCCGAGATTGGCCGATTGTTGCAAGCTTTTGGCGTACATACAATAGGATGTAATCGCTCAGGAAGTAAAGCAGATTATATGGATGATATGATTTCTTTTAGTGCATTGCAAAAGGCATTACCAAGCGCTGATATAGTTATCTCAGTTTTACCAAGTACTGCAGATACACAACATTTATTAAAGAGTGAACATTTCGAAGCGATGAAAGGCAGTGCGTTATTTATGAACTTCGGCCGCGGAGATTTAGTGTCAACAGATGTATTGATAAACGCATTGAATGCAGGAGAAATCGCACATGCAGTATTAGATGTATATGAAGAAGAACCACTACCAGAAGATCATCCTTTTTGGCAGATGAGTACTGTTACTGTTTCGCCTCATGTCTCAAGTTATTCTTCTCGGTATTTGGAGCGTAGTTTAGAAATTTTTAAACCTAACTTAAAAAAGTGGATAGAGGGAGATACAGAACTTATTAACAAAATGGATATTACTAGAGGCTATTAGTAGGGAACTTTTATCGTTGTAGGAGAAAGTATCATTAATCAGGAGCAATTGAGAATGATATAAGGGATAAAATGATATGTTTTTGATGATTAGAGCTAATTTTTGATAGTTAATAAATAATAATAGATTAAAAACGCGAACAAAAAGGTGACTCGTAGATGGATATGTTGACATTTGCCCTAGTTTTTAAGTAAACTAATTATAACAATTATAAACTAATAATTTTTATGAATTGAGGTGCATGGCGATGACTGAAGTGCAATTGAAAAGCGCTCTAGACACGCTAAAGACAACAGGCGTAAGGATCACCCCCCAACGTCATGCTATTTTAGAGTACTTAATCGAAACAATGTCACATCCAACAGCTGATGAAATATACAAAGCACTTGAAGGGAAATTCCCTAATATGAGTGTAGCAACGGTTTATAATAATCTTCGTGTATTCCGAGAATCAGGTTTAGTGAAAGAATTAACATATGGTGATAGCGCGAGTCGTTTTGATTTTGTTACAAATAAGCACTATCACATTATTTGTGAAGGCTGTGGGAAGATTGTAGACTTCCATTACCCAGGACTTGATGAGGTTGAACATTTCGCCGCTCATGTCACTGGCTTCAAAATCAATTCACACCGTATGGAGATTTATGGAACTTGTCCAACGTGTTCTGAGCAAGCTACGAAAGTTCAATAAGTAAGGGAGCTACTTAAATGTCAAGAATGACACATAGGTAGCTTCTTTTTATGGTAAACTATATAATGCTTTTTTGATAAAAAAACCTCGTTACAATTTAGTAACGAGGCGAAGGCATTAATTTTTACGATTTGTGCGATTGTTTAGTGATTGATCAAACTCTTGTCCTTCTAATGAAGGATCTAAAGTAAGCGGTTCATTGCAATACATACACATGTCTACACGTCCAAGCACTTTCGTGTGTTTATGGCAACCCGGACATTCAACTAATACTGCACGGGTTGAAAGGAATCCAATCCAACCATATACAAAAGTACTTCCAAGAATACAGAGGACACCTAGTGTCATGAAGATAATAACTAACCATTGATGTTCTCTGAAGAAAATGGCACCGTACATAATGATAAAGCCAATAAATATGAGAGATAAAGCAAATGAACGGATTTTATTTATCTTGTTTTTATATGGTTTCATTTGTAAGCCTCCTAATCTACAACATACTATAACACAAAATGATATCGTAATATGAAGTGAAAATTTTATGCAGGAATCTTATTATTTTTGTCGAAAGTTTAAGACAGAGTAAATTGACTATTGACTATAGGAGGATCATTATGGAGCAGCTACTACGACCCATATACCAAGAACGAGCAAGTCACCCGAATACACTAGGTGTAATCTTAATAGAAAAAAGGGAAGAAGTAAGCCCGATCACAGATACATTTGATACGATACTTCTTATTATAACAAAACAAAGTGACCGACCAGTCTTTACAAAACATTATACATTTAAAGATAAAAAAGCTGCTATGCACATCATTACGGAGAAGCAGTTAAACAAATGGTTATTAGTAGGAACTAATAAGAAGATAGTCGACTGGCTATTCTTTGGAAAAGTATTATTCGATCGTAATGAGTATCTCTCTAATTTAAAGAAGGAACTGAAAGAGTTCCCTTTTTATGGTCGGAAAATCAAAATGGGTATTGAGTTTGCAAAGTTAATACGAAGATACTTAGAAGGTAAAGTATGCTTCGAAGAGAGAAATTACTTAGATGCCTATAATCATGTTGTTGAATCATTGCATCATTTAGCTCGTCTTGCTGTAATGGATAAAGGACTGTACCCCGAGGTTACAGTATGGTCGCAAGTAAAACAAATTGATCCAGCCATTTACAAATTATATGAAGAACTTATTACAAGCGAAGAATCATTAGATAAACGTTTAGAGTTATTATTTTTAGCAAGTGAATTCTTTATTCATTCTCGTACTGCAGAGGGTGCAACGCATGTAATAGAAGTAATGTCTCAAAAAGACTTTTGGACAATTCAAGAATTGCATGAACAAGAGGAGCTGAAGAACTATTCAGTTAACCTTGAAGTTTTCATCGAATACTTAATAGATAAAGGTTACATCTCTGTCGAGCGTGTAGAGACTAAGGGAAATAACATATATCATAGAGATTATAAGGTTGAAGAAATCGTTGATTAGTTGTATATTAATTGAGGCGTTTAAAACGTCTCAATTTTTTTTGGAAAAAGTGTTGACATGAGTATCGACGCTATTGTATTATATTAATTGTCGCTAAGACGTGTTGTTAAAACTTAAAACTTTCACTCGAAAAACTTTTTTAAAAAAGTTATTGACATCGAAAATGAAAGATGTTAAGATATTAAAGTCGCTGCAACAAACAACGACAACAACAAAATGAACCTTGAAAACTGAACATGCAAGACGTTAATCAATAAATGTTTTTGAACATCAACTCTGTTGGTGGAACAAAACAAAAAAATAGATATCATCTTCAGATGATACGCTAGCAAAGCTAATGAGCTTTCAAACTACTTTTATGGAGAGTTTGATCCTGGCTCAGGACGAACGCTGGCGGCGTGCCTAATACAT
>NZ_JBNNUK010000024.1:0-46196 GCF_050279675.1 Viridibacillus sp. NPDC093762
TATTCGAATTCATGGAACACTGGGCTATTTAACACCGGTGGAATTCAAGCAACAGTCCTTATAAAAGTTGTCCAGTTTTGTGTTGACACACCATTTACATTCGAATTGAGTTATTTAAGTTTTAGGAGACTCTATAGCAAGTAAGGAACAGCTGAGAGTTTTAATAATTAGCATGATAGTCTAATAACTTCATACTGGAAGGAGAATCAGATGTCAGAATATCATCAACAATCATCAACTGAAGTCATGGATATGTTGGACGTAACAAAACAAGGGTTAAGTGATTATGACGTCGAAAAGAGACAAGAAAAATACGGTTATAATGAATTGGTGGCAGGAAAAAGAACAAGTGCAATTGCCGTTTTCTTCGGACAGTTTACAGATTTATTAGTCATTATTTTAATGATTGCCGCTTTCGTTTCATATCTATTAGGTGAAGTAGGAAGTACTATTGTGATTTTGATTGTAGTTATTTTAAACGCAATCCTAGGCACTGTACAACATGTGAAGGCAGAAAAGTCTTTGGACAATCTGAAAGAATTGACCTCTCCAGTTGCAAAAGTGATGCGAGATAACCAGATTGTTGAAATTGATTCAGAAGATATTGTGGTTGGAGATCTGCTCTATTTGGAAGCCGGTGACTATGTAAGTGCTGACGGGAGATTATTAGAAAACTATAATCTTCATATAAATGAAAGCTCGCTGACAGGGGAATCGTTGGCTGTAGAGAAAAGTACATTAGCCATTAATGATGATCAAATTACGATTGGTGATAAAAAAAATATGGTTTTCACGGGGAGCTTTGTCACAAATGGACGTGGTATTGTCATTGTTACAGCTATTGGCATGGAAACAGAAATCGGGAAAATTGCCAATTTACTAGATACTGCAAAGGAAAAGAAAACACCTCTACAAGTTAGTCTAGATCAATTTGGAGAAAAATTAGCATTAGGTATTACGCTGATCTGTTTAGCCATTTTCACAATCGATCTTTTTAGAGGCCGTGAAATAGTAGAATCTTTTATGTTTGCTGTTTCGCTTGCCGTTGCTGCAATACCAGAGGCATTAAGCTCAATTGTTACCATTGTGTTGGCTTTTGGGACACAAAAGATGGCAAAGGAAAATGCCATTATACGTAAGCTTTATGCAGTTGAAAGTCTAGGTAGTGTTTCTGTTATTTGTTCAGATAAAACGGGAACCCTCACTCAAAATAAAATGATTGTGCAACAAGTATATGTTGATCAAAAAGTTATTTCACATAATGAACTCCATACAGAGAATGAAATCGAGAAGGATCTTATCTTAAAGGCAATCTTATGTAATAATGCCTTGGAGAGAGAACAAAAAGAAATTGGAGACCCTACTGAAATTGCACTTGTAAAATTAGGGAAGCAGTACAATCTCGACGAATTAATCGTAAGAGATCAATTTCCAAGAATGGCGGAAATTCCTTTTGATTCAGACAGAAAGCTTATGAGTACAGTGAATCATATTAATCAACAAAATGTCTTGATTACTAAGGGAGCATTAGATGTTCTTCTAGCTAAAATTGTGAAGATCAAAACATCTCAAGGCATCATTGATATTACGGCAGCACATCGTAAAAAAATAGAAGAAGTAAATCGTGCCTTTTCCATGAATGGTTTACGGGTACTAGCGATTGCTTACAAAGAAATTAGAAAAAATCAAACGATTCATGTCTCAGTCGAAAATGAATTAACCTTTTTAGGATTAGTAGCGATGATGGATCCTCCTAGAGAAGAGTCAAAAGAAGCGGTAGAAAGCTGTATAAAGGCTGGTATTAAACCAGTTATGATTACAGGGGATCATAAAATAACAGCAACTGCTATTGCTAAACAAATTGGTATTTTAAAAGATCCTTCAGAAGCCATCGAAGGATACGAAATTGAAGAGTTAAGTGATCAACAACTACAAGAAAAAGTTCCAGATATCTCTGTCTATGCCCGAGTAACCCCAGAGCATAAGATTCGTATCGTTAAAGCTTGGCAGGAGAAAGGGAATGTCGTTGCAATGACGGGAGATGGAGTCAATGATGGCCCTGCCTTAAAACAAGCAGACATCGGTGTAGCGATGGGGATAACCGGTACCGAGGTAGCGAAAGATGCATCCTCTATGATTTTAACAGATGATAATTTTTCAACGATTGTCAAAGCTATTTCGAATGGTAGAAGCATGTATACCAATATAAAAAACGCCATTCTATTCTTATTGTCAGGTAATGCAGGTGCTATATTTGTTGTTTTATATGCAACAATATTAGGTTTACCAGTTCCATTTGCCCCTGTGCATCTATTATTTATCAACTTACTTACCGATAGTTTACCAGCTATTGCAATAGGCTTAGAGCCACATAATAAGAAAACAATGAAGGACAAGCCTAGAAATATTAACACTCCATTATTAAATAAAAAATTTACTACTCGAGTGGTGCTCGAAGGATTATTAATTGGTATTTCAACCATCATTGCTTTTCAAATGGGATTGTCAACGGGAGATACTCTAACCGCAAGCACAATGGCATTTACTACATTATGTTTGTCAAGGTTAATACATGGCTTCAACTCGAGGTCAAAAGAATCGATCTTCACTATCGGTATATTCTCGAATAAATATACTTGGCTTGCATTTTTAATCGGATTTATAAGTTTACATTTAGTACTATTTGTTCCATCACTTACGGGTCTATTTGAAGTTGCAAAATTAAGTGGGGTACAATTAGGTATTATTTATAGCTTGTCTATTATGCCGTTTTTAGTGAATCAGTGGTATAAACTTCTGTTTGTTAGAAATAAATAAACTCATAAAGATTCTACGGTCTTTTTCTATTAAAAAATAAATAGATAAGATCGTTATTTCCGCTACGGTGGTCGCATTCCGCGGGCGGGCGCCAAGCCGCTTCGGCAGGGTCTTGTACTGTCCCGCTCTTCCCGCAGGAGTCGCCACCTCCGCTCCAATCAACTACGTATGTAATATAAACAAGTCTTTTGAGATGATAGAAAATAATGACATGAAAAACCCTGAAAGAGATCAAAAATAGTGACCCTGCAGGACCGCGGTGATTTAAAAATTCGCAAATTGAACTTGGCAAAGTTCAAAAATGGAATACATGTTAACACTCAAAGAGTCTTTTATCTATAAAAGTGAATTTTAAATAACCAAAATATATAAAAATAACAAAAGACATTCGAGATGTGAGAATTCTGAGTGCCTTTTGTCGAAATACTGAACAGACACTCTTAGCAGTGTCTGTTTTTTTTGCACAAATATTTGAATAATGGTAGTTCTACATTTTTGGGTTGATAACCAGAATAATTCCTATCAATTAAAGAATTTCTTCTATAGATTTATTACATAATAAATAATCATTGAAAATGAGCATTATTCAAATATAATCAAAAAATTTAGAGAATAATGACTTTGAGAAAAAGGGTTGCATTTCGCCTTATAAGCGAATATTATATTTAATGTTGCGAAAAATGTTCGTGTTTAAGAAGGAGGAATATAAATGTTTCGTTTAAAAGAACATGGTACGAATGTTAAGACTGAACTTATTGCAGGAATGACTACATTCCTCACTATGATATATATCGTTGTTGTAAACCCGGTAATATTATCGGATGCAGGTGTACCACTTGATCAAGTATTTATGGCAACTATTATTTCTGCTGTAATAGGTACATTATGGATGGCACTTTGTGCGAATTATCCAATCGCAATTGCTCCTGGTATGGGGTTGAATGCATATTTCACTTATGCGGTCGTATTATCCTCTGATGGTAAAATTGATTATTTAACTGCCTTTGCTGCTGTTTTCGTGGCAGGGATAATTTTCATTCTTTTATCTCTGACTCCATTACGTGAAAAACTAATAACGACAATCCCGCAAAATTTAAAACATGCAATTACTGCAGGGATTGGTTTATTTATCGCATTCCTTGGTTTACGTATGGCCAAAGTGATTGTCGCAAGTGATAGTAACTTAGTGATGCTAGGTGATTTAACTTCTCCTGGTGTACTCTTAACGTTGTTTGGTTTATTCATCACTGTAATTTTAATGGTACGTAATGTCAAAGGTGCACTATTTATCGGTATGATTGTTACTGGTATTGTAGCAGTGCTAACTAATCAATTACATATTGAAAAAGTGGTAGCTCTTCCTCATTTACCAGAAGGTATTTTAATTTGGAATCCAATTGAAGCATTTAGCCAAGTCGTTTCATTTGGATTATATGGCGTTGTATTCTCATTCATTTTAGTTACACTCTTTGATACAACAGGTACAATGGTTGGTGTCGCAAAGCAAGCAGGTTTGATGAAGGGCGATAAATTACCACGTGCACGTTATGCATTATTAGCTGATTCAGTTGCCACAACTGTTGGGTCTATGTTTGGTACAAGTCCAACAACAGCATTTGTTGAATCTTCATCTGGTGTTGCTGCTGGTGGCCGTACAGGTTTAACTAGCTTAACTGTAGCTATTCTATTCATCGTTGCTTCATTCTTTGGTCCATTAGTTGGTGCTGTTTCTGGTGTTGCTGCTATTACTTCTCCAACTTTAATTATTGTTGGTACATTAATGATTGGATCAGTAAAAGATATTGAATGGGGTAAATTTGAAGAAGCGTTCCCAGCATTCTTAATCATTTTGATTATGCCGCTAACTTCAAGCATATCAACAGGGATTGCTTTTGGTTTTATCACTTACCCAGTTTTGAAAATTGTTAAAGGTGAAGCAAAAGAAGTACATCCAATGCTTTATGTTTTCGCTATTCTATTTGCATTCCAATTACTATTCTTACCTCACTAATACAGAAAATGCTCACTGCCTATTTAGATGCAGTGGGCATTTTTTTCTCGTTATAGGATGATGGGTATTTCTTCACTTTCCAATACAACAAATAAACGGATTCTTGGATTTTCACAGGATTATCCTCTTATCTATAATGTGTTAATATATACCTATGTAATAACATTTAGGATGATATTTAAGGAGTATAAAACAAGTTAGCTCTTATAAAGCTTTAATGGAGTAACTCGTTACTATAAATAAGCATATTTTTTACATAGAAAACTACGTTTCATGTTCGAAAAGGTATGAAGCATCAACTGCTTATTATAAATAAAGGAATGAATTGAAAGATAAGTAATAAGATATTCATCTGAAAAGAGGACATAGTAATGGAATATAAGAGTATTGAAGAACTAGAAATTAAAGCTCAACAAGCCCGTGGTCTTACGTTTAGAGAAATCGACAAAAAAGGTCGTTTATTAAAAAAAGGAGCCACAGGGGCATTAGGTAATATAATAGAAGAAAGCTATTTTGAATATGAAATCAATAGTAAAGCAGAAGCGGATTTTGCTGAACTTGGTGTAGAGCTTAAAGTAACACCTTTTAAACAAAACAAAGATAAAAGCCTTTCAGCTAAGGAACGTCTCGTTTTAAATATTATTAACTATATGGAAGAAGTAAATTATACATTTGAAAATTCTAGTTTTTGGAATAAAAATCAAAAAATGTTGTTAATGTTTTATGAATGGAAAAAAGAACTAGAACGTGGTGAATATAAAATTATTGAGGCAATTCTTTATGAATTCCCTGAAGAAGATCTAATTATCATCAAAAAAGATTGGGAGTTTATCACCGATAAGATTCGCCAAGGAAAAGCTCACTTACTTTCTGAAGGAGATACACTATATTTAGGGGCTTGTACAAAAGGAGCCAATAAAAATTCTTTACGCAAACAGCCTTTTTCTGATGAGCTTGCTATGCAGCGAGCGTTTTCTCTGAAAAGTTCATATATGACATCTATTGTTCGGGAATACATATCCAAAGAAACATTAACGTATTTTTCTTCTAAAAATGAATTGAAAGAAAAAACAATAGAACAGCTGTTAAAAGAAAAATTTGCTCCATTTATCGGTATGACTTTCTATGAGATTGCTGATCAATTACAAGTTAAAATTAATCCTAGTAATCGATCATCTGTTGCGAATTTAATAAGTGCTTTATTAGGTGTAAAGGGAACTAAACTAGATAAAGTAGCAGAATTTGCAAAGGCGAATATTCAGTTTAAAACAGTTCGCTTGCAGCAAAATGGTAGACCACAACAAAGCATGTCATTTAAAAACATCGATTTTCATGAAATTCTTGAAGAAGAATGGGAAGATAGTTACATTCGAAACTATTTTCTCGAAATGCAGTTACTATTTGTAGTATTTCAGTTTGATCAAGAAAATATTTTGCGCTTCAAAGGTATTAAACTTTGGCATATGCCAATGGAAACAATTAAAGATGAACTCTTTAATTATTGGACGGAAATTCGCCGTGTTTTAAATGAAGGTGTCGTTTTAACTAAAACGAAAAAAGGGATTGAAAATAACTTTCCTAAAACAAATTATAATGGTGTATTGCACGTTCGTCCTAAAGGAGCAGATGGAAACGATAAAATTCAGCTACCTGATGGGCAATGGATAACAAAGCAATGTTATTGGTTGAATGCAGGGTATGTTGCTGAAATAGTTAAGGAGTAGGTGTAATAATGGCGGGATATATCTTTACGTTAGATAGTTTTGATTCATTGTCAGAAATCATTAATAATGGAATTTATAGTACAAACCTAAATATTCCTAGTAAGGATGTTTGGAGCAAACATCACGAGGGGACATTTGCAGATTATCTTTCAATGTCAGAGGGAGATAACGTTTATTTCTTTATTAAAAGAAAAATATATGGTGTAGGTAAACTGAAAAATATAGAAGGAGACTGTAAATTATTAAACTTTCCAGATGCGGATATTCCTAAGTGTAAAAAATTTCAAGATTTACAGGACCAAATGATTTTGAATAAAACTGAATTTAATTTAGGGAATCGCTTTATCTGTACTTTTGAAGGGGCTCCTCATTTTTATAAACAAGGTATTGACATGGATGACGTTTTAGAATCAAATCCGCAATCATTTAAAATGCTTAGAGTTTTATGGAAACTTTCATTTATTAAAATTGATGACATTGAAAATAAAGCATTATTAGATGTCATATTAAAAACGAATGAGTCAAAAATGTTCGATCAAGAAAATATTTTCGATACATCCATATTTCTACATGATAGAGTAAGAGCATTACATAGTGAAAGATATAAGGCGACATCTGAAAATATATTAGAACTTGCATCTAGCGAAGCCTTTATAAAACATGAAATGGCAATAGAAGCAGGAATCATCTCCTACATAAAAAACAACCCAAATGGAGAATTTGGTCATTGGGATTACCTTTCACACCAAGTGGTAGCTTCTCCATTTAAACCTGTAGATTATATGGATAAAATGGACGTTTTTGGTTATAAATTCATTCCGAACTTTCACACTGTATCAAAATATTTAGTAATTGAAATAAAAAAAGATAGTGCAACAGTTGATGTTATTCATCAAATTATGAAATATGTTGACTGGGTCAATCAGGAATATACTTACGGGGATTATGATATGGTTGAAGCTTTTGTTGTTGCAAGAGACTTTCCGGTAGATGTAATAGAATTAAAAAAACTAATTGGTAGAAGAGTTTTTACAAAAGGAAGAAGACCTCCTAAAACAAGTGAGTGGTTTAATTTGAAGCTCTTGAAATATAGTTACAATAAACAATTAAAAAAATTACAATTTGAAGAAGTTAAATAATTTATACGTAATTATGATATTAAAGTTAAGGTTTTTAGTTTCTAATTTAAAAAATTTAAAATTTATTAGCAGAAACAGTATTAAGTATGGGTATTTAATCCTATTGAGAATTAAAGTGATAATATTAATATGGTAGTATTACTAGTTTTGATCTTGACTTAAGGTGTTCTTTTTCATTATAATAAAGAAAGATAAGAAAGGATGTTCGCTATATGAAAAATGCTCTAAATGTAGTCGAGTTATTTGCGGGCGTGGGTGGATTTCGATTAGGTTTGGAAAAAGCGAACTCAGATGTTTTTAAAACAGTTTGGGCAAACCAATGGGAGCCATCGCGCAAAACGCAAGATGCATATGATTGTTATACTCGAAACTTCAATAGTGGAATTCATAGTAATGAAGATATTACGACAGTTCCGGATGAAGTATTCCAGATGTTAAACATAGATTTATTAGTAGGCGGTTTTCCTTGCCAAGATTACTCCGTAGCTCGTACTTTATCAAATGAAAAAGGACTTGAAGGCAAAAAAGGGGTATTGTTTTGGGAAATTAAACGAGTTCTTGAAAACTCACATCCTAAATATGTACTTTTGGAAAATGTCGATCGTTTATTGAAATCACCGTCAAAGCAACGTGGGCGTGATTTTGCAATTATGTTAGCGACATTCCGTGATTTAAACTATATTGTGGAATGGCGAGTAGTGAATGCAGCTGAATACGGATGCGCACAAAAACGCCGTCGTGTTTTTATTTTCGCATATAAAAATACACTTGATTTTGCAGAAAAACAGCTTGATTTTAATTCACATGATATTGTATTTAAAGAAGGCTTTTTTGCAAATACTTTTTCTGTAAAACAAGAACCTTATAAAGAACGTATTAGTACAGTAACTTTACCAGAAGATATTGTTGAAATTTCGGACAAGTTTTCTTTTTCTTTTCATACGGCAGGCGTGATGATGAATGGAAATGTCTATACAGCACAAACAATTGTAGAAAACGAAAAATCTATCCCTCTAAAAGATATTTTAGTAGAAGAAGCTACAGTAGATGAAAAGTACTATTTAACACCTGCTCAAGTAGAAAAGTTCTCCTATTTACGAGGACCAAAAAAAATTGAGCGAACATCAGCAGAAGGTCATAAATACATTTTCTCTGAAGGTGGCATGTCCGCAACTGATGATTTAAATGGGCCAGGCCGTACAATGTTAACTAGTGAAGCTTCAGTAAACCGTAGTACACATATAGTTGAGGTTGATGGACGAAAACGTTTCTTAACACCTATTGAGTGTGAGCGATTAAACTCATTCCCAGATAACTGGACTGCAGGAATGCCAGAACGTATGCGTTACTTCTGTATGGGAAATGCATTAGTGGTTGATCTTATTAAACAGATGGGATTAACAATTTTAGATATTGAAGTAAATGAACACATTACTTCAGAACAAATAATGTTAATGTTATGACGTATGCTGCATCTCAATCTCAATGATTGTAGGTGCAGTTTTTTCTTAACTTAAATACTTTTTGCTTCTCATTTGGCTGTTAGCTAGAAAGAGGGCTTAATAAAAATTCTGAGAAGCATAAATGCTCAACCAGATAGCCAGAAAAACAACCATCTATTTTTATAGATGGATTACTAGAAATGATTACTCTGACCGAATCTCACTCAATTTTTGAAGAGAAGGATAAAATCAGTGGGGACAGATTCAAAGTTAATAGCATTTAATTTTGCAAATACCGTCATCTTTTGTATGATACAAATGAGGAGTGAAGACTATGCAATTTCAAACAACAAGATCATTTATTTTAGCATCTGCATCACCACGACGTAAGGAGCTTTTCGGCCGTTTAAATATACCATTCGAAATTGTTACTGCTGATGTAGAAGAGACGAGTGTACAAGCGTCAGCAGTCTCGCAATATGTAACAGAGGTGGCACTATTAAAAGCGCGCGCAGTGGCGAAATTATCACCAGTTCAAGTAGTCATTGGTGCAGATACAGTCGTAGCAAAAGACAATCAATTGCTACATAAACCAAAGAGTCATGATGAAGCAATGGCACATCTTCGAACATTACGTAATACAGCACACGATGTTTTAACTGCTGTCGCAATTATTGAAGAGGACGGGACAGAAACAACATTAGTTGAAAAAACAACAGTTGTCTTTAAAAACGTTTCCGATGAATTGCTAGAAGCATATGTCGCAACTGGAGATCCTTTTGATAAAGCTGGTGGTTACGGCATACAAACTGAAGGTGTCTTTTTGGTCGATCGTATTGAGGGGGATTATTTAAACGTAGTTGGCTTACCGTTAGCATCGTTATGTGAGCATCTCATTGCTAGAAAACTAATCACATTATAAAAGTAACAATTTCTGTTTTTGTTTCGAAAAGTTAATGATACAAACTGTACATAAAAAGAGGACTTCAATTTTGAAGTCCTCTTTTTTAGATACCATTCCTTTTAAAGTCTATATTTTTTAAACACTTTAGAAGGAGATAGAAAGTTCGTTTCATCGAATTTATAACATTCTTTATATTCCCTGATTGTACCAAGTAGAATGACCTAAACACTACCTTTTTCTAAATCTAATCAAAATAAATTAATTTAGATAAGAAACATTTTCACGGCATTTTCGACATAAGTTCTTAATAACGCTCTCATTTCTTACGGAGTTATCAGTACGGATGAAGGGGGAAAAGTATTGATTGTCGATGGGGTATTTTCTGGTGGGGGAATTAAAGGCTTTGCATATTTAGGAGCATATCAAGTGCTTGAGGAAAGGGACATTCATTTTAATCGAGTTGCTGGAACGAGTGCGGGTGCTATTTTCGCAAGTTTTATCGCAGCCGGATTTACCTCAACTGAAATAGAGAAGATGTTAGATGAACTGGATGTTTCTTCGTTGCTTGATCCACCTAGAACATTGTTTGGATTGTCATTTCTGAAATGGCTAAATCTATATTTTAAAATGGGTTTATATCAGGGAAAAGCGCTAGAGAAATGGTTTTATAAAAAACTAGCAATTAAAGACATTTATACATTTGGTGATTTACCCAGCGGTTCTTTAAAGCTCATCGCTTCTGATTTAACGAATGGCAAAATGCTAATACTCCCCGATGATTTAAAAAACTACGGGGTAGATGGGGAGTCATTTTCAGTTGCACGCGCTTTACGAATGAGCTGTGGAATTCCTTTTTTCTTTGAGCCGGTCAAACTAAAGATTGCAAATGAAGAATCAATAGTAGTAGATGGAGGAGTACTTAGTAATTTTCCGATATGGATATTTGATAATGATAGTGGTTGGAAAGAACGGCCAGTAATTGGATTAAAGCTAAGTCATCCTAGAGAAGAAATGGATCCGCAAAAAATTAACAATGGACTGCAATTATTTGAAGCACTCTTTACAACTATGAAAGATGCACATGATGAGCGATATATTTCTCGTAGACTTGAAAAGGACATTATTTTCATACCCGTTGAAAATTACAGCGCGACACAATTTAATCTAAATCAAGAAACAAAAGAAAGTTTAATCAGTATTGGAAGAGAAAGCACATTGCAATTTTTAAAAACGTGGCAAAATGTGTTTTAGTCATAAAGTTGTTTATTTTAAATTTAAAACTGTAATAACCTCCTACCAATTAATTTGATAGGAGGTTATTACAGTTATTTGTTAATTTCTGTATTAAAGAATTCCAGTATCTTCTTATACACGTAAATTTCGTTCGCCTTTTTCGTGAATCCATGTCCCTCATCCTCTAGGACAGTATATGACACATTTCTCCCTTTTTCTTTCAATGCAGCAACGATTTGGTCAGATTCCTTTTGAACAACACGAGGATCGTTCGCCCCTTGAATAACTAACATAGGCTTCGTCATACCGTCTAAATACGTAATTGGTGAATCAGCTATTAATCTATCTTTATCCTGCTCGGGATCACCTATCCATTGCTTCATAAATGGTCCCCAAAACTCTGGAACAGACTCAATAAATGAAAATAAATTACTTGGACCAAAAATATCGACAACCGCTTTAAAGTAATCTGCATGACGGCCGTGTAGGAGAAGTGCCATATAGCCGCCATAGCTACCACCTAAAAGCAGCATTTTATCACGATCTGCATAGCCTTTTTCAATAAGCCAATCAATCCCCGTAATATTATCAAGACGAGGGCCATGACCCCAATCACCCTCAACCATTTTCATAAAGTTTAAACCGTAGTTCGATGAGCCTCTAAAGTTAGGTGCAAAAATAGAGTATCCTTGGTTCACAAGGAATTGGAACATCGATCGAAATGATTTACGTTCATTAGCCTGTGGACCACCATGTGGCCATAAAATAACATAACCATTCGAATTTTCTTCCTTTGCCTTGAACAAAAGTGCCTCAATTTCTAAACCATCAAACGATGGATAGCGCAGCACTTCGGGTTCCACCAAATCCTCGTCTCGAATACCTGGTACTCGATAGTGCGTTAACTCTAACCAGGAACTTCCTGTTTCCTTTGAAACAAAAATATTATTTGGTTTCGTAGCCGTTTTCCCAAGCAAATATAAATGTCCGCTTGGCATGATAACCATTTTCTCAATAATATCTACAGGTATTTCGGTTTTTTCATTTGTTCCATCTGCAATTGTATAACGATAAAGCCGATCCTCTACACCATAAGAACCAACAATATATAGTGCATGCTCTTTTTTTGAATAATAAATACTTGTAAAGTCTTCTTTTTCTAATTGAAGCACCTTTTTAAATTGTCTCGACTGAATGTCAAATTTCGCTAAATAGCTAAGATCGTCATCATAGTTTGTTAAAAAATAGATTTCGTCTTCAGAAGTATATACAAAATCGGATACGGTATGCTGTTCATCCGTTGGTGGTGTGAGCAATACATTCTCAACATCGGTCTGTACATATGCTAATGAATGCGAATTACCAAACGATTTTATATAAACAAATGATTTTTCTTCAGGGCTAACTGCAGTGATATAAGTAGGTGCAACACTACCTTCTATAAGTATCTTTTCCTTACCACTCTCAATGTCATAAACTAGACTATTTAAATACTTCGCATTCCCATCAGTTGTAGTGTAATATAGGTTTTTACCATTCTCGGTCAAATGTGCGTAGAGATGACGCTCTCCTTCTTTAAAGCGAATAGGTACTATGCTTCCTCCCTCAGGTGCAATCGCATAAATTTGGCTATTTTCATCACCATCTTTATCAAATCCAGCTAAAAGGAATTCACCTGTTTTCGAATATGTTATAAAATCAGAAATTTGATTATTAAAAGTCAGTGGATATGGGAATTTTTTCTCTACATCCATTCCCCATAGATTAAAATGACCATTAAAATTCGTACATAATACAATCTGCTTTTCATCAGGACTAACGGCAAAATCACTAACGGTTAAATTTTGTAAAAAATTTGTAATATCCGGCTTTCCAAACTGAATCATAGCTATTCCTCTTTTCTTAAAGTTAGTAAATACGAGTAACATCTCTTTATAGGTACCATATTAAAATGCTCTAATGTTTAAATGAAAGAGATATCTAAATATTCCCACTTTATATTATACAAGATAAAATGAAGAAATGGAGTTAAATTCCAATTAAGTTCATCCTTTTAAGGGCTCTACTAGTTTCTAACTGAATATATGATCAATAAAGGGTTTGAGTTCAGTATTGTACCGAGCTCAATCCTTTTAATTTTGCTTTTTTACGCTATAATGTATGGGGAAAATTGAATGCCTCATACTAAAGAGGAATCATTTGTTAGAGGAGATCAGTTCTACATGAAAAGCAACACTAATTACAGCTTAATTATAGGGATCTTTATCATTATTATTTTTACTATTACCTTTAGTTTATTGTATATATTTAGCCAACTTAGCCAACTAAGCCAAATAGAAGATAACAAATATGTCCTCCTTGGGGATGAGGCGCCAATCCCTACGGAGCTACATCCTATTGTGGAAGAGAATAAAAATGTCTTATTAGAAAAAGCAGATGAAATAGATATTGATGTCATGATAACAGAAGGGCTTAGACCATTTGAGAAGCAGAATGAGTTGTATAACCAAGGTAGAACTACTAAAGGGAACATCGTCACAAATTCAAAGGGAGGAGAATCTTTTCATAATTATGGATTAGCCTTTGACTATGCCATTAAGAATGCGAATGGCGGAATTGAATGGGATATTGAATATGATGGTAATCACAATGGAAAATCAGATTGGTTCGAAGTCGCTGAAATAGCAAAGGAGCTTGGGTTTGAATGGGGTGGAGATTGGAAACAATTCAAAGATTATCCGCATTTACAAATGACCTTTGGATTGAATATCCCTATGCTTCAAGAAGGGTATCGCTTAGCTGAAGATAATAATTTAAAATGACCATCTCAAAAGTTTGCTTTGGAGATGGTTCTTTTTTTAGGATTTTCTTCTAAAAAATGTTACAACTTAGTTTTTTAAAAAACAGAGTTTGAGTTTTAATTCGTGTAAAATTAAGCCTATTATTATATTAGTATTGAATAAATCATATGTTTAATGAAAGCTCGTCATTAGTGAATTAAGATAATTGATATTTACTAATTTTTCTTATTTTACTTCATGTAATGTCTTTATAAATCCAGTAAACTTTTCTATATTAAAATTTACTGATGGGCGAATAAATACTTGATAAATATATCTACCAATCTTCCAATGAGCATACCAACCATAATATTGTGTATTTTGTTTATGTAATAATATTGTTATTTCCATATTTCCTATTAGGAGTTTTTCTTTTTTTACATTCCAACTTTGTCTTACTCCTATATTTTCTCCCTCTTTATAAGAGAGATTTTCAATCATCTCTTCTGGAGCTAACCAAAACCAAATACCATCAGTATAATTAACCTTTGATCTATATAGGAAATGAGTTTCTACACCAGATTTATATTGATTAAATCCTATTGAATCCAGGAAAAATTCTTGATATTCAAATGCAGGTATATAAATGTTTTGCAATGTAATTTTTTTGTTAATATCGAAATTTTTTTCATACCATTTCACCCTAGAAATCTCATCTTCTTGCCATTTCGGTATACCATATCTTGCTGTATAACTCGTAGTTGTATATGACTTTTCTCCTAATCTTTCAATAGTAAACGACTCAAGTGGTGAAAATGATTCAATAATTCTAATAAGCTCATCTTCTTCAAATCTTCCTTTTAAAACAGATAATTCTACATTTGTGAACCATCTAGCATAACAAGCAGCTTGATTTCCTTTGTAATCTATACCAATAAACCCAACAATCCCGTTTATCTCAAAAGATTTACCAGGAGAAACAAGGTTTGTATCTGCATATACAGTAGGAATTCCCCAATCATAGAAAAACTGTTTTACTCTTACTACTCTATTTTTACTTGAAATTTCAAAACGGATCGAAGAACGAGAACTTCTTGTTTCTTTTTTTAGAGAAATATTCTTAACTGAACAGCCATTAGGCAAGTTAAAAGGACATAATATAACAAAATTAACAGATTGTTGTGCTAGTTCAAATGATGAAACATTAACATTTAGATTCAATATACTATCCTCCATTATATTATATTTCCTCCGTTATTTAACTAATCTGCTTTATTTGAATAATGGAGAATTATAGGTGAAAATGTAATTGCAATTCTTATTTACAATTGCAACTACTGCCTAAAAGTAGCTGAAAAAAGATACTTTTGTTTTTTCTCAATGATGCTATTTTGAAATAGTTAGATTTTGACAAGCTAAAATAAGCATTCGAACTAACTACAACTCTTGCAATTTTACTTATATGTTACTCCTTTTAGTTTACTTAATTTTTTGTATATTTTACAATTATTATGTATTGTGGTTAATTGTAGCTTTTAAGTATTTCTGATAGGGATAATTATACCAATAAATATAGAACGAACTAACTTATAAATAAAAAAGGTCAAAGAAATAGAAGGGAAAAGAAATAATGAATTTAATAATGATTCTAGTGATAGTTGTGATCGCTATCATTATCTATAACATATTAATGATAAATAAGAAAAGACTAAAAACGTTTAGGAAAGAATGGGCAACAGGAAAGTTTAATGCGCGAAGTGAAGATAACGAATCAGTGTCAATGTACTGGGAAAACAAAATAAATAGTGAACCAAGATATGACGGTATAGATCAGTTGACGTGGGATGATCTTGCTATGAATACGGTTTTCAAAAAGATAAATTACACACAGACCTCTGTTGGATCGGAATATTTATTTAATCAACTTCGTGATATTGATCCATCTCTAAAAGATATACAAGATAAAGAAAAACTTTACGCATTACTGGAGAGTAATCAAGCATTAAGAGAAGATATTTTAATCATTCTATCGGGACTTGGAAAACAAGATTATACAAACTCATCTTCTTTTTTTTATGAGAATCAGAGAAACATAAAATATGTAGCTATATATGTAGTGCTTGCTTTAATGCCATTTGCTTCAACCATTTTGATGTTTTTCAGCTTAAAGTACGGGATTTTTAGTTTAGTAGGATCTTTTCTGATTAACTTATTCGTATACTATAAAAATAAACCAGCGTTAGAGAATAATCTATACTCCACATCGTATATAGCAGCTGTCATCAATACGGGAAAACGCTTTGCTTCCGTCAAACATCTGGAATTTACGGCAAATGCAAACGAGTTCAAAGCCAAAGTACAGCCCCTTAAAAAAGTTTTAGTTTTAAGCAATATTGCTTCAATAGGAAGAGGCAACGGAGATTTTGATATCATTTTTGAGTACATACGAATAGTATTTTTGTTGGATTTTATTAGTTACAACAATATTATTAAAACGATTTCAAATCATAAAGCAGAATACCACGATTTATGGCAACTTATTGGGCAACTGGATGCAGGGGTAGCAGTTGCATTTTACCGTAAATCAATAGATACATATTGTATCCCTACATTTGTGGAGGAAGAGGAACTTTCATTCAAAAATATGTTTCATCCACTTATCAAAGAACCAGTAAAAAACACGTCAAATCTAGGCAAGAGCACACTCATTACAGGGTCTAATGCATCGGGGAAATCTACCTATATTAAAGCAATTGCTATTAATACAATCTTGGCACAAACAATTAATACAGTGTTAGCAGAAAACTGGACAATGAAACCTAGCTATATTGTAACTTCAATGGCGATTCAAGATAATGTTCTAGATGGTGATAGTTACTTTATAGCTGAAATTAAGTCACTCAAACGTATTATCCAACTGTGTGAGCAAGGTAAACCATGCATCTCATTTATTGATGAAATATTAAAGGGAACTAATACGATTGAACGGATAGCAGCATCGGCTGCAATGATGGAATGGCTTTCTTTGAATAAAGGGATGAATATCATTGCCTCTCATGATATCGAATTAACCGAAATTACCAAAAGTACTTATACAAATTATCACTTCAGTGAGTCAATTGAGAATGGTCAAGTTCATTTTGATTATACAATTCATTCTGGACCGTCAAAAACGAAAAATGCGATTAAGCTTCTTGAAATATTGGATTATCCACAAAGCATCACAAACAAGGCGAATGGGTTAGCCGAGTATTTCTTAGAAAAGCATGAATGGAAAGAAATGGAACAACGTACAGCTCCTTTTATTCCATAATTAGCAGGTTTTGTAATTAAGTCTGGAGTTTCATTTGTTGCAAGAACTTCTACTGGACATGTAGTTAGAGTAACAGAACATGCTGCAAAACGTGCAGTAGAGCGCAAGATTACTGGGAAAATGATAGATCAAAGTTTAGCTAAAGGTACAAAGTATGTAGATGCATTTAGTGGTGAAAGGGTTGCTTGGGCAGGAAATGGCAATAAAGTTGCTGTCTTACTTAAGAAAAATACAGTTGTAATTGATACTGTTTATGATGAAGATCCTATGAAAATGAAGTGGTTTCAAATATCTTGGCAATATGTGGGAGATATTAAAAGTTAATTGTAATATATTTAAATTTCATATAGGCCGACAACAATCCATAGAATAATGACTGAGGATTGTTGTCATGTATTTAGTTATACTTTAGTGCTAAAAAGTAAAAAGGAGTTTTTTATGGCCATATTAAAAGATTGTTCTAGTGTACCTAGTAATTGTGAAGTTGAAATAAATTTAAAGTTAGTCAATGAAGAAAGTGTAGAATTTTTTATTGATTTTCGCTCTGGTCCTGCTTTTCCAGATGTGCAAATGGAAATAGCTTGTTTAAAGAGGGACTTCTTAAAGTTATTAGATGATTTACAACAAATTAATAATGTACACTTAAGCATGCTAGAGACCCAAGACCCAGGGCTGTGTGTTTATCATATTCCTCAATTTGGAAAATATTATTACCCTGATTATGGTATTCTTCAAATACCTGAAAATGAGAGGGACGAATGGGAGCCTAGTTATAAATTAATTTTTGTATTAGATGCAGGCTTTAAAAATCACCTTCGCGCAACAGGGTGTGGTCCTTCATTATGTCTAATAGTTAAAATGGAACAAATTAATGAATTCGTAGACAGTTTAAAATCAGAGGTAAATAGTTTTTGAGTTTATAAAGAAATTACTGGTGTTCATAATAAAACTATACATAAAGCCTAGGTACTCAATTAATTTTGAATCTGGTCTTTTTTTACTTGTAATAAGAACGAATGTTCTGTTTGGTGAACCGAGTGTTATTTGGTGTTCTTTATGATTGTCATATTTATTGTTGGTTTGGCTATTATTCCGTTTCCTTAAGAAAAACGTTCATAAATGACTTTATGAAGCCTGAACAAATTGATTGTTGGTTTTTCAATTATAATTCCCTGATTTAAAGTGATGCCGTGAATTAAATGACTACTTAAAAAAGTAGTCATTTAATTTAAGTAGTTAATTTCATAATCTAAAATGCCCTCCAGATTAATTTATTGGAGGGCGTTTTATTTTGTAAGCCCCAATATTTCTCCTTTACTGAGGAGAGCAATAAATGAACTACATTACAATCATCAGTTATGACAAACAGTACATCCAATTTAAATGATGTGTATGCAGTACTACAGCTAACACATAAACAATTCATTTACAAATTTAATAAATTGACAATATTATTTAACTTTTAGATAAATATTCACTCTTTCAATCGATGGATTATTTATTACAAACTCCAAAGAAAGCCTGAAGCAAATGGATAATATGAAACAAATGCTATAAAGAATTGAATTTATTAATAAACCTTGATAATTTACTTTTATTAATAAAAATTTACATGTTGTTAATTAAAAAGAATCATTATATTAACAAATAATGTAAAGATTGATGTTACAATGAACAGGCTATCAGATGTAATGAAAAACTGTTTCGATAAAACCATCTCATTTAGGAGGATACTCTAATTGTCAAAAACTAAAGTATTGATTATCACTCAAAATTTTCATCCTGAAATCGGTAGCCATGCAAATAGATTGAATAATATTTTTCAATTACTACAGATAGATGGCTATGAGGTCTCTGTCTTGACTACAGAACCTTCTTATCCCAATAAGCATCTTTATGAAGATGAGAAGTTTTGGAATAACAAATCGTTAAATGATCATGAGAATATTCATAGAGTACATGTTAAAAATAGGAAATATGCCTTTAGTATGTTAAATAGATTAATCCACTATATTGAAATTTCATTAAAAATGCTATTTTTTGTTTTATTTGATAAACAAAAATATGATGTAGTATTCGTTACATCGCCAGCAATATTTATGGCATTTGTTGGTGTTATAGCAAAAATTAAGTATAAATCAAAATTTATTTTAGACATTAGAGATCTTTGGCCCGAATCATTAAAAGGGGTTGGAGTCTTTAATAACAAGTGGATCATAAAGTTTTTTTCCATATTAGAAGTTTATTTATATAGAAAAGCAAACTATATCGTCATTAATAGCATTGGTTTTATGGATTATATAGTGAAAAAGTCAAAAGTAGACCGCAACAAAATCATATTCATTCCAAATGCTGCTAGAGAATTTGAGCTAAATGTAGTTAACAAACAAGATGAACTATTTAAAATCATTTATACAGGAAATATTGGACTGGCTCAGGATGTAGATTTCCTCAAAAAATTAGTTTATCGCTTGGCCGAGAATCAAATTATGATCACTATCGTTGGCTATGGACAAAAGAAAAATGAGCTATTCAAGTTTATTAGCGAAAACAAATTGGCTAATGTAACAATCGAAAATCCTACTACTCGACATGAGTGTTTAAAGTTAAATGCAAAACATGATGTAGGTGTGTTGGCATTAAATGATAAGGAAGTATTTGAAACAGTTTTACCAGGTAAATTAATCGATTATATGTCATCTGGATTGCCAGTTGTAGCAGCTGTTTCAGGTTATTCCAAAGAGCTTATAGAAAATAATAAAACAGGTTTTGTTTCTGAAAATCGTGATGCAGCTGAAATAGTAGAATATATTTTGATGTTAAAAAACAATCCTGAAATACGACACAAAATAGCAAATAACAGTATGAATTTGATTAGAAAACAATTTTTGTGGGAAAAAAATATAAAAAAATTATCATGTCTATTTGAAAGTAATTATAAATTCAGAGAAATAGAAGCATTAAACAGCAAAATAGATAGGGATTTAACATTATGAGTAAAACTGTATGTATGTTTGTTTGGAACAATTTCACTAACGATGCTAGAGTGCTGAGGGAATGTACCGCGTTATCAGAAGAGGGCTATAAAGTAGACCTTATTTGTATTCATGATCCAACTGATAAAAGGATGATACTTGAAGAAAAAAGAAGTGAAAACTTTAATGTTTTTAGAGTTCGCAGATACCCCATCCTCTTTACCGTACTTCAATTATGTCTCAGATTTTGTTTGAAGTATAAATTAGTAGGAGGAGTTGTAGCATTCGTTTGGTTGTTTTCAGTTTACTATTTTCCTTTAGTCACGATCTCTTTAACTTTTATGGGGGTGCTGCTCCTAAAGACAAAGGTTAAAACAGTGTTTATTAGAGGGAGTATAATTTGCCGAATGATTATGAGGGGGAACAAGAAAAAGTATGATGTGTATCATTCCAACGACTTAAATACTTTACCCCAAGGCTTTATATGTTCTAAATGGCGACTAAAAAAGAAACCACTTATTTACGATTCTCATGAAGTTCAAACAAGTAGAACGGGCTATGATAGTCCAATTTATGGCATGATGGAGCAGTTTTTTATAAAAAGAATTGATTCTATGATAGTAGAAAATCATACAAGAGCTAAATACAATGAAGATTTATATGGATTTTATCCGAATGTAGTGCATAACTATCCTTTTTTGCAGACAGAAGTTTTAAATGAAACAGTAAATCTTCATAGAATGCTTCAATTACCTGTAGATGAAAAGATCCTACTTTACCAAGGGGGAATTCAAGCTGGAAGGGGTTTGAAACAATTAATACAGGCCGTTCCAAAATTTAAGGAAGGAACACTTGTATTAATTGGAGACGGTAGAGTAAAACCTGATTTGGTGAAAATGGTGAAGGAAATGAATCTTCAGGAGAAAGTAAGGTTTATACCAAAAGTACCACTTACTGAGTTACCGAAATATACAAAGAATGCTTATATCGGTTTTCAAGTATTAAATAACACAAACTTTAATCATTACTCAGCTTCTTCAAATAAATTATTTGAATATATGATGGCAGGTGTACCAGTGGTAGCATGCGACTTTCCAGAAATCAAAAGAGTAATTGAGGGAGAAAATACAGGGATATGTATCGATTCTCATAATCCAAGTGCTATTGCTGATGCAGTAAATAGACTATTAGAGAATAGCGAATTACATAACCAATTAAGTGAAAACAGTTTAGCGGCTAGTAAAATTTATAATTGGGAAAGTGAAAAGAGATTGTTTCTAAATGTTTATACAAAAAGAATGTCAGGTTATTTTAAAGCGGTGGAAACGACCATATCTCATTAAAAAAATAGGAGTGTTAATGTTGGACTTAAAAACAAATGACACGTCTGAAGAGCTGGATCAACTAACGAAACGACTAATATATGAGAAGCAGTCTAAAATAAGTATTTTTGAAGAGCTTTTAAGAATTTACGAAAGTGAAGAAAAGTTACTAACGTCGTATAAACAATTATCTGCCCAACATTATGCAATTAGTAATTCAAAACTAGCAAAGGTTACTTATGCATATTGGAGATTTTTGAAAAGAATTAAGCGAGGCAAGAAAAATGAAAATAGCTAATTTGGATGAGCAAATCAATCAAGTCAAATCGAGAAAAGAACTTATTGAGTATGCGATTAAAAAAGAAAAATATGAGATCAATCACTTATTAGAAAATAGCAAGTTACCAGATAATATATCTATGGAACCAGTTTCTTTATTTAATGATGAAGTAGATACATCAATCAAAATGGATAAAGAAGAGTATTTATCTTATAGGGAAGAAGTTGCTGATTTCGAGTATTTCGAAAGAATTAAACCATTGCTTGAAATGATACCAGATAGCAATGGGAGTCGTTATTACCAAAAGTATAAAGTAAATGTCGGGATCATAGCCGATGAGTTTTTATATCAGTCCTACAAAGACGTAGCAAACTTTTATCCGATTACATTTTCTAATTACAAATATTATAAAAGTAAACTAGATATTTTATTAGTTGTTAGTACTTGGAAGGGTTTGGATCAGGCTTGGGAGGGTTTAGGGAATCCTTCATCACGAAAAAGAGAAGAAGCACATAAAATTATACATTTTTTTAAAAAGAATAGGGTTCATACGGTGTTTTACTCTAAAGAAGATCCTGTTAACTATGAAGCATTCATCGGATTAGCAAGAAAATGTGAGTATGTATTTACTACAGCAGTAGAGAAGGTTGAAAGTTATCAAAAAGACTGTCGTCATAACAACATCTTTGTATTAGAGTTTGGTGTGAATCCACTTTATCATAATCCAATTGGGATAAAAAGTATTCAAAAAAGTAATGATGTTTTCTTTGCTGGATCGTGGTTAAACAAATATCCGGAAAGACAAAAGGAAACAAGCGAACTATTTGATGGAGTAATCAAGACTAATAGAAGCTTAAAAATAGTTGATAGAAATTTTCAGCTAAATAAGCCTAACTACTTCTTTCCATCACAGTATTTACAATATATTTCACCAGCTATAGAACATGAATATCTTCAAAAAATTCATAAATTATATGATTGGTCTATCAACTTAAATTCAATTAAATTTAGTGAAACAATGTTTGCGAATAGAATTTACGAACTACAAGCAATAGGAAATATTATTATCTCTAATTATAGTGTAGGGGTAAATGATAAGTTTCCAAACGTATTTCTAGTGAATGATCGGAACGAGTTAAAGGATATTCTGAATGGATTTACTAATGAAGAAGTGTACAAACATCAAGTGGTGGGCATTAGAAATGTCATGTCTTCTCATACAACGTTTGAAAGATTTGATTATCTATTAGACTGTATTGGTTTTAACAGGCAACTACATTCAAAGAAAGTACTGGTTGTCGCAAATTTAATAAGTGATGATGTAATACGAGATTTTGAAAATCAAACGTATGTAGAAAAGCATTTAATAACTGAAGCTAACTTTGATGAAAAAGTAAAACAAGACTATGATTTTATCGCTTTTTTTAATTCCAAATACAATTATCAAGAGTATTACTTAGAAGATATGATAAATGGATTTAAATATACGAATTCTGATTATATTGCAAAAAATAGTTATTATCATGGCAGCGAGCTAGTCGAAGGTCTTGAACATACTTATATAAATGAGATGAAAGATAAATATAAAACAGTTTTTTGGTCAGAATCTTTCCGAGCAAATGAATTGTTGAATATGAACAAAAAACATATAAGAGAAAATGGCTATTGTATTGATCATTTTGAATTAGATACAGTATCTAAAAATGTGCAATTAGAGAGTGAAGATAGAACGTATGAATTATCTGTCATTGTCCCTGTTTTTAATAATGGAAAATACTTGCTAAACAAGTGTTTTAATAGTCTTAAAAGAAGTAGTGTTTTCAAAAAAATGGAAATCATCATTTTAGATGATGGTTCTTCAAAAAAAGAGACGATCGCTACAATAAATAGAATAGCTAGGGAACATGCTAACGTCGTAACCTATTTCTATCGTGAAGGAGGAAGTGGGAGTGCTTCAAGAGCTAGAAATAAGGGAGCAGAACTTGCTACTACCGAATATGTAACTTATTTAGATCCAGACAATGAAGCCGTTAATGATGGTTATGCCAAATTGTTAAATTTACTGAAAAATAATACGGCATTAGATATAGCCATTGGAAATATGATTAAGCTAAATAATTTGAAAATTAGTCATTTTAAATATTTTGAAACAGTAATTAATACTTGTCGTAGCGACATTATTAATGATCCAAAAAAACTATTAATGGATACCGATTTAAGGACACAAAGTATTCAGGCATTAGTAGTGAAAAGGGAAATCATCATTAATAACAATTTGAAAATGGTTGAAAATGCAGGTGGACAAGATACGTTATTCTTCCAAGAATTACTGTTGCATTCTAGTAAAGGGGTTGTGATTGATAAGGATATACATATTTACTATGCAGCTGTGTCTGGATCTGTCACGAATACGGTAACGAAAGCGTTTTTTGAAAAGTATTATACATTAGAGAAAGAAAGACTACTGTTTTTGATAAAAAACGACCTATTGGATTTATATATGGAAAGAAGATTTAACTTCTACTTTAGAAATTGGTATCTCATTAGAATAAAAAAAATTAAGCATGAGGAACAACAAGAGGCTATTGATACGCTCTACAAGATCTATTCATTGTATAAAGAGTATATAATCAAAAATTCCGTGGATATAGAAAAATTTGCTGCTCTATATGAGAAAAGAAAATATAAACAGATTATAAAATATTTTTCTAGTATGAATTGAAATATTGAAATTATTTTGAAAGGAAGTGAGATATAAAAGATAACTTTTACTTCGCAAGTAGCGAATACGAATAGAGGAATTTCAATATCACTATTTTGTAATGGGTACATCATCAATTTATTGAACTTACTACCTTGAATATTGGAGGGAAATAATGATGAAATTATGCACTATTGGCCTAGGGTATATCGGTTTGCCGACATCTATCATGTTCGCAAAACACAATGTAGAAGTAGTAGGAGTAGATGTAAAGAAAGACGTAATAGATGCATTGAATAATGGTGAAATTCATATTGAAGAGCCTGGACTACAAACAGCTCTTAATGAAGTCATTGCAATGGGTACTTTTAGAGCGTCAATTACTCCTGAAGAGGCTGATGTGTTTATTATGGCTGTTCCTACACCTAATAATCAGGATCTGTATAGATCTTGTGATTTAACCTATGTTATTACTGCGATAAAGTCTATATTACCCTATTTAAAAAGAGGTAATATAATAATCGTTGAATCGACAATTGCTCCTCGTAGTATGGATGATGTTATCAAACCGTTAGTAGATCAAACAGGCTTTGTTGTTGGAAAAGACATTTTCCTTGTACATTGTCCTGAAAGAGTACTACCAGGTCAGATTTTCCATGAGTTAGTGTTTAATAATAGAATAGTTGGTGGAATTACTCCTGCATGCGAAGAAGCAGGGGCTATCGTTTATAGTACTTTCGTAAAAGGTGAAATTATTAAAACGGATGCAAGAACAGCGGAGATGTCTAAACTGATGGAAAATACATTTAGAGATGTGAATATAGCACTTGCAAATGAATTGGCGAATGTATGTCATTTATTAGAGATAAATGTATTAGATGTTATCGAAATGGCCAATAAACACCCACGTGTTAATTTACATACACCAGGTCCAGGTGTAGGGGGTCACTGCTTAGCTGTCGATCCGTATTTTATCGTTGCAAAGGCACCAGAAATTGCTCAGTTAATAAAGTTATCTCGTACGATTAATACCTCTATGCCTCATTTTGTAGTAGAGAATGTCAATAAACTAATGAATAATGTCGAAGGAAAAGTAGTTACTATTTTAGGTCTCACATATAAAGGGAATGTGGATGATATTCGTGAAAGTCCAGCAATCGAAGTGTTTAAACAATTACAAGCAGAACATAATTATGAAGTGCGAGCTTATGATCCACACGTTAAATTAGATTGGGTTATACAAGATTTAGAGCTAGCGGTAAAAGACTCTGATCTCATTGTTGTTTTATCAGATCATGATGAGTTTAAGGAATTTGGAGATCCTGATTTTTCCTGTATGTCAAATATAAGAATTTTTGATACTAAAAATGTAGTGAAACGTGTTCCGAATTATGTTGAATATATTAATTATGGAAACCTTTTTAACTATACTAAAAAGAAAGCTACTGTTGTATGAATTTTGTTCGGCAGATATTAAAAGAACAATTTTCTCATCTTAATTTGATATTTCGATTAAGTATATATGAAGAAAAAGGTAAGTATGCAATGCACTATTTGGGTGCTTTATGGCAAATATTAAATCCATTCATTCAAATTGGTGTTTATTGGCTCATTTTTGGTTTAGGAATAAGAAAGGGTTCTCCTGTTGAGGGAACCCCGTTTTTCCTTTGGCTGATTATAGGGTTAGTACCGTGGTTATATATTAGTAGGACAATTACACAAGCTTCAAATAGTATTTACGCAAAAGTAAATTTAGTAGCTAAAATGAACTTTCCCGTAAGCGTTCTACCTACTATTATAATCGTTGGTAATTCAATTTCATTTCTACCTATGATTATTCTAACTTTTGGCATTACTCTAGGATATGGTATTTTCTCTGGAATATATTTAATACAAATACTATATTATTTAGTTTGCCTGTATTTCTTTCTGTTTGCTTTGACACTGCTTTTATCAACACTTACAACTATTATCCGAGATATTCAGATAATAATACAATCAATTGTTCGGTTAATGATGTTTTTCTTACCAATCGTGTGGAATGTTCATAACTTCCCTGAATTGTTAGTCAGTATTTTGAAATTGAATCCTTTATTTTATATTATTGAAGGATTTAGGTACTCTCTCTTAGGAGGGGGATGGTTTTTTGAGGATATGCCGTATACCTTTTATTTCTGGAGTATAACTACCCTAATACTTACAATTGGTTCTTATGTACATTTAAAATTTCGTGATAGATTTGTTGACTACCTATAGTCGGAGGAAAAGAAATGAATCCGAAAATTCGATTTATGAATGTATCAAAAGGTTTCAGTTTATATAGTAAGCAATCTGAAAAACTATTTGATATCATATCTCTAAAAAAAAATAGAGCTCATTTTTTTGCACTTAGAAATATTAGTTTTGAGGTGAATGCAGGAGAAGCAATTGGTCTTATCGGACTAAATGGTTCTGGCAAATCGACTCTTTCAAACCTACTAGCGCAAGTAATACCTACAAGTTTAGGTAAGGTTGAAATAAATGGAGAAACATCTCTAATTGCTATTTCCGTTGGATTAAATAATTCGTTAACAGGTTTAGAGAATATTAAGCTGAAATGTTTGATGCACGGTTTAAGTAGCGCTGAAATTAATCAATTAAAATCAGCTATAATAGACTTTGCAGATATAGGGAAGTTTATTAACCAACCTGTAAAAAACTATTCTAGTGGCATGAAATCTCGTTTAGGTTTTGCAATATCAATTCATACTAATCCGGATATTTTAATTATAGATGAAGCCTTATCTGTGGGAGATCAAACATTCTACAAGAAGTGTCTGGATAAGATAAATGAATTTAAAAGCCAAGGAAAAACAATTGTTTTTGTAAGTCACTCATTGTCCCAAATAGAAGCATTTTGTGATAGGGTGATGTGGATTCATTTTGGAAAAATAAAAATGTTCGATGAGGCAAAAAAAGTGATAAGTGAATATAAACAGTTTATAAACTGGTTTAATTCCTTAAGTGAAAGTCAAAAGAAGAAGAGTAGAAATGAAATGTTAGAAGAGCAATATAAAGAAGTTTCTAACGGCCAAATTCAACAGGAGAAGCGTAAACGTGGAAATTCGAATTTGGTATTCGTGCTACAAATTTTAATATTAATCTTTATAGTGATTTCAAGCGCTACCTATATGTTTTAACCACGAAAGAAAAGGTCAATAATACCGTCTAGCCAATCTGAATTCGAGGGCGTAACTCGCTTTTACTCTACTGGGCTTTTTGGTAAAGCGTTTTTCTACATGGATTCTTATTAAAATAGCTCCTCAATAAAAAGTTGATCAGCAGTAAGCGAACAACTTTTTACTGAGGAGCTAAATTTTTTTATTTCTGTTAGTAAAACAGTTTTGACTGAAGAATGTCTAATGCACGGTCAATATCCTCTAAATCTTCTACAGAAGCATGTTTTATGCGATTTTGGAAGCGAGATTCAACTAACTTAAATGTTTCGTTCATCATAGCTTCCCCATTTTTTGAAAGACGAATATATTGCTTCCGTCGATCTTTTGTATCACTTAACTTTTCGATTAGATTTTTTTCACTTAACTTTTTAAGTTCTCGACTTGTATTTGGCATAGATAAATGTTGGCAATCACTAATTTCACTAGGGGTAACAGGCTTCTGACTTACTGTAATAGATTCTAAAATGTTATATTGCACTGGCGTGATGGCATCAGATTTAGCGTCTTTTGTTAATTCATGTGTCACACTATGAACAGAAGTTGTAAATGAAACCCATTTATTAAAGAGAGCATTTTTGTCCATAAATTTCACCTCTTACTGTGAAGATAACAAAAATATTATCATATTACAATTATCATTTGACAACAAAATGAATCAACTGTATATTTTAGTTATCAAATGATAAGTGAAGAGGTGCATTATGAAAATATTGGTAATTTATACATATCCAAATCATAAAAGCTTAAACTATGCATTTTTACAAGAAGTTATTAAAGGGAGCAAAGAGAATCCTAACATCAAAGAGTTACAGATATTAGATTTATATGAAGAAGATTTTGATCCACTTCTAGTATTTCATGAGAATAAAAGAAGACGAGATATGTATCGTGAGCCATCATTAGAAAAATACCGTAATCAAATTATTTGGGCAGACAAAATTGTTTTTGTCTATCCAATCTGGTGGGGGAGACCTCCATCAATGCTTATGGGATACATTGACCAATTATTTGCATCGAATTTCGCCTACAAAGATAAGAAGGGATTGTTTCCAGAAGGGCTTTTGAAAGGAAAGTCTGTTGTCTGTATCTCCACTATGAAGGGACCTACAAAGTATCCACTTTTATGGTTGAATAACGCACATAAAGTATTGATGAAAAAAGCGTTATTTAATTATGTGGGGATCAAAAAAGTGAAGTTTTTCGAATTTGGGAATATGGAAAGTCCAAAGGGAAGACAAACAAAAAAATTAGAAAAAGTTTATCAATATTTCAAAAAAGTAGAAATGTAAGATTTCTCAGTTTGAGATAAGTATTATAGTTTAAAGTAAGAAGCCGGCTCAAAGTAATAAATTTGAGCCGGCATTATTTATCTTTTTTAATTGTCTTTTTTCATTATAAAACTTAAGTGTCTGCCAGCTTGTTTATCCTGACGATAGGAGAATCCATCAGGGCTTATAAAAGTGCATGTTTGATCAATTGTAATTCGATCAGCCGGGATTCCTGCAAGTTCACATTGTTTTTTCACTGTTTGCTGATTATCAATATGATACTTGTAAGTTTTATCATTAAAATAGATAAAATCATCTGCGTAGCCTAGGTTTTTGAATTTTACATATACATCAGCATCAACTTCAAATTTCTCTTGGCTAAGAGCCATACCAATATGAATATGCAAATCATTAGGATTACAGTTTTCGATTTGTATTAAATGATTAAAAACGTGCAATGATATTTCTTTTACTGTACCTTGCCATCCAGAGTGAATAACCCCGATAAGACCAGTTACTTCATTATAAAAAATCACAGGGACACAATCCGCAGTAAAGGAACATAATAATAGATTCGGTTCATAAGTATACAGAGCGTCTGTATCCGTAATAGCGGTATCAGTACAATCTGCACCACGGCCTTTATCAGCAAGTGTTACCTTATGCAAATTCGAACTATGTGTTTGACTGGCACAGACGAAAGTTTCAACATCACAATTCAACGAAGCGGCTAATTTTCTACGATTCTCCATCACATCATCTTGGTTTACACATGCATGAAGAGCCATGTTGTTGCTTTCAAGTACAGTTTCATCTTTTAAGGTTATTCCTGCAATTAATCTCTCATTGTTTAAATATATGTTTGTTTTCATATCATCACCTTACTTTAATATACAATAATGGCTTACTGATGTATATGACAAACAAAATGAAAATTGTCATATTGCTGCTGGAAATTCACTCAACATATACATTCGATTCGTGATTAGTAATATTATCCTTCCTAATATCTTCATTTTTTACTAGAGCTTGGACAATAACTGTTGTAAACTTAATCAAGTGGAAGATCTTTTTCTGTGATTTGTTTGTGGTGAATTCATTTTTCATAGAAAAGGCTTCTTTTTTCTATGTGTTCGTTTACATGAGACATTTTACGAGCTACTAGAAAAGTTGAAATATTAATAAAAGGAGTTTGTATGTTTAAGAATTATAAAAGTAATAATCAGAGATTATATTATTTTACAATACTAATAGTAATAACGATTATGACCATGGGGTTGTTGATTAAGAACCCCCATATTGGAGAGTTAGGTGTTGGTTTTATTATCCACCTATCTATTGTTGTGATTATTTCCTTAAGCTTACTACTCTATCCAAAGTATGGAACGCATCGTTTTAGAACAATCATTATTATTGAAGCGTTCATCTATTATTATAATATTTTCTTTTTATATCCAGAGACTTGGTCTAATTTTATTTTCGTTTGTTTTATACCCGCCGTTGCGATTATGTTTTTTGATTCAAAACTTTTTTATTTTTCTATTTTTATTAACTCTATATTAGTAGTAATTACTTTCGGTTTTATTGCGTTTTTTGATCACGGTAATCAATTTATTTATATTAAACAAGACTTAATAGGTAATTTTATTAACTATGTGGGTAGTCAAGCGCTCATATACTTTATTTTCTATCTAACAAATCTACGTGTGAAAAAACAAGAATTATATTATGAACAAATAAAACAAGCAGAGCGTTTGAAAACAGCAGGTCAATTAGCAGCTGCTGTTGCGCATGAAATTAGAAATCCGGTCACGGTTGTTAAAGGTTTTTTGCAGTTATTTGAACAAGATCCTCAATTTAATGATGATGTAAAGAGCAAATTTGCTTTAATGATTGATGAATTAAATACAGCTGAGAGTGTGGTTTCTCAATTTTTGTCTATCGCAAAGCCAGATAAAAAACAAGATATTGAATCAGTGAATTTAAAAGTTGTTCTTCAAAGCGTAACTGACTTACTAAATTCTTATGGGCTATTAAATAATAATAATATCGAATTAGAAGTAAAAAAAGATTGTTACATAGCAGCTAACAAGATAGAGTTTAAACAATTAATGATCAATATTATAAAAAATGCAATTGAGGCTTCTGAAATTGGGGAGTCTGTTATTGTAACTGGTGGAATGAAGCAAGATTTTGTAGAGATTCAAGTAATAGATCATGGGCATGGAATGTCAGAAACGGAAGTAGAATGTCTTGGTACACCTTTTTACTCTCTAAAAAGTAAAGGGACTGGTTTAGGTATGATGATTTGCTACAATATAGCAGCAAAATATAATGGAACAATTGAATTCCAAAGTTCAATAAATGAAGGAACTATTGTAACTATTCGCTTTCCATCGAAAAATTAGACTGTTAAATAAGATGGCATAGGATCTACATTTTACTAGTGATGAATAAAATGAGGAAACTTGAAATATATTGATTATTATTTTATGGAATTCTCAACAGCAATTCCTTTACTCAATTGAATCATGAAGTAGACTTGTCTGTACGCCAATCTAATGACTTGCCCCGTGGGTAGGTCATTTTTTCTTTAGTTCTATGTCTTAGTAATCGTCTGAAAATAGGAAGGTTACTTTAATGGAGTAACACCAAAGAATTTGTAGCATTATTTGGTGTAGTTCCTCTAATTAGATAGTAGGGATATGAGAACATGACTTAAAAAATAAAAACTTTTGCTAATACTACATGTTTTCATTAATTGAGAACAACTTGATATTACAGGGTTCAACGTATTCTTAGTTAAACTAATGAACAAATAATTCCTGAATATTACCACTAATTCTGTATTAATCCAATAGTTCTAAGCTGTGTGATTTCTAACATATCAAGATAATTAGGAGGTAGGTAGAGTGTCAAAAAGAATAATGGATTCCATTGACTTTCCAATGGTGAAAATTCCAGGTGGAGAAATAGAATTAAGAGACGATAGATTAAAAAGTAAATGGAATGTTGAAATAAGTCCGTTTCTTCTTACAAATTATCCTGTAACTATGAACCTTTACAATGCCATTACAAATAAATCGACTAATTCCTTTGACGGGAATCTAAAACCGGTTGTGAATATTTCTTGGTATGATGCAATTTCTTTTTGTAATCTACTTTCACAAAAAGTTGGACTGAAAGAGTGCTATTCTAAAAGTAATGATGGTGAAATCATTATTTGTGATTGGGGATCAAATGGCTTTCGACTTCCTTCAGAAGCTGAGTGGCAATATGCATGTAAGGCAGGGACTACGGGTTATAGATACGGAGAGCTTGATAAGATTGCCTGGTATAACGAAAATTCAGGAGGGAAAATCCATGAAGTAGGAAGAAAGGAACCGAATGCATGGGGACTATATGATATGTTAGGAAATGTTTGGGAGTGGTGCTTTGATTTATACGACGAACAAGTGTACGGCTCCTACCGAATTTTCCGAGGAGGTAGCTGGGCTGAAAAGGCAAGGGGATGTGGAGCAACTTGTCGACGTCGTAGCCATCCTTCGTTTTGCATAGATGACCTTGGATTCAGACTTGCTAAGTCTTTGTAACTTCTACAAATAACCCAACTTTCTAGGTTTACATCACAACTAACTGTCACTTTGTTGGCAGTTTTTTTGATCCCAAAACAACATAAAGACTTAATAAAGCTATTAATAAACCTAAAGGGAGTAATGAATTGTTATTCGAATTTCATAAAAATCCTACTAATAGTCATATCCGTATATGTATGACAAGTAAACATGTTTTGCTCCAGATGATTTGTATGAGAAAATGAATAATAAGTTATTAAACAAGAATGTGAGTAAAGTATGAAAGAAAGCCTAGAAAGGACCAAAAGATGGATTTTTCAATGAATGAAAAAAAGATAAAAATTTTATGTGGAGAAGTCGCTTTTAAAAAGGGTAAATCTTATTATCAAGCTGGAAAAGTAAATCTTGATCCCTTTCAACAAGATGATTCGATCATAGTAGCCCATGTAAAAGCCGGAGCTGATTTTGACGTCACGGTGAGAAAAGATGCCGATGGGGAAATTGTAGCTCAGTGTAGTTGTCCGCCAGTAGGATTTGTGAAAACGTACTGTCAGCATATTGCGGCTGTCCTACTAGCTATTGAAAAGAAGCAGCAAGTTGAAAATGCCTTGACTACCAGAATGTTGGGCTTATTTGAAAATAAATTGAAGCAACCTAGTGGCGAGGGATTACATTTTGACAATAGACAGTCACTTAATGTTGAATTTACTTGCTTGCCAGTTTTACTTCCTAATATGGAGTATGTGTTTGGAATTGAGATAAGGTTAGGTACTAATGTATTACATAACATCTCGAAAGTAACTCAGTTTTTTCGTGAATTAGAGCTAAGAGAACCGTTTGAATATGCACAGGGATTGGTTTATGTTCCTGAGCTCCACAGTTTTCCAAGAGAATCCGATGACGTCCTTCAATTTTTGATAAGGAGTCAACGTGTAAAAAGTAATATTGACTTACAAGATGAGTTGGTTTTAATTTCTGCGACTGATTGGGAGCAGTTGCTTCCTTTATTAGCTGTTGCACCGGCAGTAAGATTCATGCAAGGGGATAATATTTATAAAGGGGTACAAATTGGAAAAGATCTTCCTTTAAGTTTTGAATTTGATGAGGCTAATACAGTGGACTACCGCCTGAATGTTAAAGGTCTTGAAGAGATAAACGTTATAAAAGCTTATGGCTATGCTTTTTCAGAAGGCGTATTGTTCAAACTTCTTCAGGAAGATTGTCATCGATTAGCAGAATTAAAAGGGATGTTGGATCAATCTGGAAAACACCAGCTCGTTATTTCAGAAAATCAAATCGATCATTTTATGAGGAATATCATACCTGGCTTGATGAAACTAGGACAGGTAAATATTGCAGAATCCGTTTCAAAAAGAATGGGGGAAACCCCACTGCGAGCCAAGTTATTTCTGGACCGTGTAAGGCATAGATTGCTTGCAGGTTTGGAGTTCCATTATGATCAAGTCGTTATTAACCCTTGTGAAGAAGCAGAGCAACCCTTTCCACATTTTCCAGGGATTAAGCGTCAGCGAACAAAAGAAGAACAAATTATCAAGCTACTACTTGAAAGCTCCTTTACTCAAACGTCAGGTGGATTTTACTTATATGATGAAGAAGCAGAGTATCAATTTTTGCACCATAACATCACTGAATTAGAAAAATCGGTTCAAATTTATGCTACAACTTCAGTGAAAATGCGGATTCATAAAGGGTATACGGGACCAAAGATAAAAGTCGAAGTAGGTGAGCGAACAGATTGGATTGCATTCCAATTCGACATCAAGGGCATTTCAGAATCAGAAATTCAAGAGATACTCACTTCATTGGAGGAAAAACGAAAGTATTATCGAATACCAAATGGCACGTTAGTATCATTGGAAACACCTGAATTTTTAGCACTATACCAAGTTGTAAGTGATTTGGAACTGTCTGCTAGAGATATCATTGGAGAAGAAATCAGAATCCCATTAATTAAAGGAATGCAATTAATAGATTCACTTGATCAAGGTAATTTAGTCGATCCGGGTGAAAATTTCACCAAGCTTATGAAAAACTTAAAGGATCCAGAGAAGGTCGAAAATACAGTGCCTAGTACTTTAACTACAGTGCTTCGCGATTACCAAAAAGTAGGTTTCAGTTGGTTCAAAATGCTAGCCAAATATAAATTCGGTGGCATTCTTGCGGACGATATGGGGCTTGGGAAGACACTACAAAGCATTGCTTTCATCGAATCAGTTCTACCGGATGTTCGAACACGAAAATTGCCGATATTAATCATTGCACCTTCGTCTCTCATCTATAATTGGAAAAATGAATTAGACAAGTTTACGCCTCATATAAATGTACAAATCATTGATGGCAACAAAGCGACAAGAGTTTCTTTGTGGAATAAGTCTATTGGTGCCGATGTTATCATCACTTCGTACCCATCATTACGAATGGATGCATCACTTTACCGCAAAGAGAAATTTCATACATTATTCTTGGATGAGGCGCAGACCTTTAAAAATCCAGTTACCAAGACTGCTAAATCGGTGAAAATGATTCAGGCAGATTATCGGTTTGCACTAACGGGAACGCCAATAGAGAATTCTTTGGATGAACTGTGGTCAATATTTCATGTCGTCTTCCCAGAGTTGTTGCCAAATCGAAGAGCCTTTAGCGAATTAAGTCGAGAAAATGTAGCAAAAAGAGTACGTCCATTTATATTAAGACGTTTGAAAAAAGAGGTTTTGAAAGAGTTGCCAAATAAAATTGAAACAATGCAATTCTCGGAGTTTCAAGATGAGCAGAAAACATTATATGCCGCTTATTTAGCTGAGTTGAAAAACGAAGCTTTGAAACATTTAAGAAATGGCAGTTTTCAAAAAAATCGTATAAAATTTTTATCTGGTCTGACAAGACTCCGTCAAATCTGTTGCCATCCTGGATTGTTCGTTGATGAATATACAGGAGGTTCGGCAAAGTTTGAACAATTGAAGGGGATAATTGAAGAATGCCGTAATTCAGGTAGACGAGTACTGATCTTTTCACAATTTACTCAAATGCATAGCATTATCAGACACCATTTAGCCTACCAGGGTATACCCTATTTTTACTTAGATGGACAAACGCCTCCGGAAGATCGCGTAGAATTATGTGAGCGGTTTAATAATGGAGAAGGGAATATATTTCTTATTTCCTTAAAAGCTGGAGGCACAGGTTTGAATTTGACTGGTGCTGATACAGTGATACTTTATGATCTTTGGTGGAATCCTGCAGTCGAGCAACAGGCTGCAGACAGAGCACATCGTATGGGTCAAACAAATGAAGTACATGTAATTCGTTTGGTGTCAAAAGGTACGATAGAAGAGAAAATATATGAGCTTCAGCAGAAAAAGAAGCATCTCATTGACGAAGTAATTCAGTCGGGCGATGATTCCTTGACCTCTATGACAGAACAAGATATTCGGGAGATTTTAATGATTGAATAGATGCATCTAAAGGGAATATAGAAAACAAATCCTCCAAATTCTTAGCGAATTGGAGGATTTGTTTGTGTTAATTAGTTTGCGTATATACATGATTTAGCCACAATCATAACGATGACTTTACTGGAACCAGAATATTCATCCTGTTAAAATTATTTACTTTGAAATTACAAATAAACCACCACAGTGAGAAATGTCTTGGAATTCACATTTAGCTACATCAAGTAATGATGATTTTATTTCGTCATAAACAAAATAAAACTCATCATCATCCCAATAGCTAATACTATCATTTCTGCAATTTTCAAGATTTGTTCGTGATTGGAAAGCGATATCGCCGATTAATATTTTTCCATTCTCAGACAGCAAAGGTAGTAAGCTCTTAATAAAATACACTTTTTCATCATCTGATAGGTGGTGTAATGTATACGTACTTACAATAAAGTCATATTTATTACCATGTAACTGCTCAGGTAAACCATTAGAAATATCCCACTCCATCAGGTTAGCTAGTGGCATTTTAGATTGGGCTATTTCTAGCATATTCGCAGAAAAGTCTAATCCATCAATGTGATGATCATTTTCGTATAGTTTATTTGTTAAAACACCTGTCCCAAACCCTATATCTAATACCTTTGCTTGCTTTACCTGCATGATTTCATTAAATATAGTACTTAATATATTTTTATATCCTGCAAATGGATACAAATTATTATCTTCGCTTACTTGTACAGTTTGATCGTAATCATTTGCCCACAAATCAAATCCTTGTTTATTTAGCATGATGCTCCTCCTATAATATGAACGAGCTTTCAAACATGGCTTTAAAAGTTAATGCTTGATTAGTCGCCCATCAGTTCTCCTAAGTTCTTATGATATTGAATAGTAGTAATGTTTTTCATCATAAACCCCACCTTTCTTAGTTGAAATAATATTAACATAATTCTGAATTTTTTAATACCATATTTTAGTATCAATTTTAATTGGTTAATTTGTAAGCAAGAAAAAAGCAATGGATTTATTATTAGGATTTACTCATGAAGTACAAATGTTTGCCATATATTGAAACAAAATAAGTTGGTGTGTTGAGGAGGAGTATTTTATTCATACAAAAAAAATGCGATTACGGAAGATTCAGCAACTTGCCTATGAAATAATGGATGAGATAAATACTAGTAAAGAGAAGAAGCAGTTTGATACCTTAAGTCCTGTGATTGACAACCTATCTCGAGCAATCGGTGACTTAACTGATCCTTTAGGGAATTACTCGTTGGACTATATAGAGGAAAAAGTGAAGAATGCTCACTATCTATTATTAAAAAAAGAAAATGTTAATTCTTATAAATAACAAAAGTGAGAAGGGGCTACTCCTAAAAATGCGGTGATTATCGTATTTTGGGAGTAGCCCTATTTCTTTGAATTTTTATATAGAGAAAAAAACGAAAAAAGGTTCTAAAGAAAAACAGTGCGTTTTCCTTTAGAACCTTTATTTTAGGTACTTATTAGTCAGTCCCCTAAGAAAGTTAGTGTTTCTCCGGATCGAATGTTTTACAATCCGTTTCTTCACTATTAGATGCTTGTTTACCTTTTTGACTTACTACATAAATTGCTTCAGCAGTACATTTGTTTCCAGAGCCCCAATACGTACAGTTATTCACTTCGCAAAGAACCTGTTGAGTCATAGTATCACACCTCCTCTTTCGTTTATCTTTAACAAAATTGAAGTGATTAATACTTAATTCAGGAAAGGGCAGCAAAAACAATTTCTGTACTACGGTGGTTATAGATGCTAACTCCTTAAGCCTTGAACTTCTAAAAACCAGAATAGAACAAAATGTATTTACAAACGAAACTAAAGAATGATCTAACAAAGTTCTATAAGAAAGAAGAACTATAAAGCGTATTTGACTCTACTGTGATGGCTTACTTAGAAGTTTCTTGAAGTTCAATTTTAACTACTTTTTCTGTATCGGTAGTAAACTCAATTTTCACAAAAACACCGAATTCTCTGTTTCCCACTTTTAACCATAACTTAAACTTTTCAATTGTTGTATCTTTTTTCGATTCTCTACCTTGATGAAGGTAGTCAATTATTTTTGCATTGGGATATTTTGAATGAGTTTCTATTAAAGCGAGCTTTCCCCACTTAACGTACGTTGGAACATCTTGTTGCGCATGAGCGCTATTTAGTGTATGTATTGGTGTTGAATTAGCAATAATAAAAATGCCAAGTGCAATAAACGTTTTTCGCATATTTGAACTCATCTCCTTTTGTATAGAATGAGTAATTTGCTTAAAAGCATTCTGTATTTAGTATTCTTTTTTGAAAAACTTTTTAGTATTTAGACAATAAATAAATGGCCAAACTATGAGGGAAATGTAAGTAATATTTAGTTGTAAATAAAAAATATAAAAAAACTAGTTAATTTAAGTAATAATAGTTGACTAAAACTTAGTAATCTTATAGGATTTAATTGACTGATGGATCAGTCGAGGGAGTTGACTAACATTCAAACACAAGATAAACGCAAACAAGAACGTAAACAACAGCTACTTTCGATTGCTTTAGAAATGTTCGCAACACAAGGCTACGATAACACAAAGATTTCTGACATTGTTGCAAAAGCTAATGTATCCCAGGGAACATTTTATTGGTATTTCAAAAGTAAGGAAATGATTGCTATTGAAATGTTGAATGATGGACGGTTAGCAATTTTACATACAATATCAATGGGTTATAGAGTAGAAAAAGCTTCTGTTCAAGATGCATACATATCATCAAGAAATCTTTTTGAACAACTTTTTCACTTTGCGGGGAAAAATCGATATTTTATGGGAATCCTACTTAAAGGAATCCATTCTCAACCGATTTTGCAACAACAAGTGGACTTGATAAAAAAAGAGATGCAAGAAGCTTTTGCAAATAATATTCGAAGAGCTTCTGCCTTGAAAATGTTAACACGTCCAGTAGATCCCGTATTACATTCAGTGTTTGTTATGAGCTTGTTGGAAGGCATATTGTCAAGATGGTTATTTCATTCTGCGAATGAGGAGTGGCAACAATTAGAGTTAGAGCAGCTTGTTGAAAAGACCGTTCAATTTGAATTTTTTGGACTGTTTGGTATGTAATCAAAGGAGGAAAACATAATGAAAAAAGGTAAAATTTTCTTCGCTTTAGCTGCAACAGCGGCACTTATTTTAGGTGCATGTGGCAATAGTGAGACAAAAAAAGAAAGTAATAACAATACATTAAGCGCAATTCAAGAAAAAGGTGAAATGACAGTAGGGATTATGGGAACTTATGCACCTTATAATTTCATGAATTCAGATAAAGAATATGATGGTTTTGATGTCGATATTGCAAAAGAATTGGCAAAACGTTTAGATGTTAAAGTAAAATTTGTAGCACAAGATTTTTCAGGATTAATACCAGGATTACAAAAAGGAAAGTTCGATGCTTTATTAAGTCAAGTAACGATTACACCAGATCGTGAAAAACAAGTTGATTTTACTGCACCATATATTACAAATGATGTGAAAGTTATTGTGAAAGAGGATAATACTTCTATTAAGGCAGTAGAAGATTTCAAAGGTAAAAAAATCGGTGTTGGTCTCGGTACGAATGACGAAGCATTTTTACGAAATGAATTAATGCCAAAAGTCGGGGACTTCAAAATTAACACATATGATGATGTCATCACAACGTTAAAAGATTTAGATTCAGGCCGTGTAGACGCAACAATTAATAATGTATATGCATTAAAACCAATCATTGAAAAGAATGGTTTTAAAGTGAAAGCTGTCGGTGAGCCAATCAAATCTGATCAAGCAGCAGTTGCAGTGAAAAAAGGTAATAAAGAATTAGTTGAAGCGATGAACAAGGCATTAGCTGATATGAAAAAAGATGGAACATATAAAGAAATCTTCGTAAAATGGTTTGATGAAGAACCAAAAGCAGATTTAGGAAAGTAGGAAGTTTAGATGGATATAGTTATTGATAATCTTCCTTTTTTACTAAAAGGTGCTTATTATACACTATTAATTACAGTGGTATCAATGTTCTTTGGCTTAATAATCGGTTTAATAACGGCGATTGCTCGCATTAAGGGCAATCGTTTCTTCCGCGGAATTGCGAGAGTTTACGTATCGATTATTCGAGGAACACCGCCACTTGTTCAAATAGTCATCGTCTATTATGGGCTTGTAGATTATGGGGTCGAATTAGATGCTTTAACAGCTGCTTATATTGCGTTAAGTATTAATATTGGTGCCTATGTTTCTGAAGCATTCCGTGGTGCAATTCAATCTGTACCAACTGGTCAAACAGAAGCGGCACTTGCAACAGGGATGACTGAAGCACAGGCGATGCGTCGTGTAGTTATTCCACAAGCGATTCGCTATGCCATTCCACCACTTGGTAACACATTTGTTGGTATGTTAAAAGAAACATCTTTAGTTTCAGTCATTACGGTAACGGAACTTATGCGTTCTGCTCAGCTACTAGTAGCACAGTATTATGTATATATGCCGTTCTATTTAGCAATTGGATTAATGTACTGGATTATGAGTACAGTCTTTACATTTATATTAAATAAAATCGAAAAAAGATTATCGGTCTATTAAGGGGGGAACATAATGTTACAAATAAAAGACTTGTCAAAGAGCTTCGATCAAAATGAAGTCTTAAAGCACATTTCATTGACGATTCCTGCCCATCAAGTTGTTGCTGTTATTGGACCAAGTGGTTCAGGGAAAAGTACATTTTTGCGTTGCTTAAATGGACTCGAAACTATCACTGGTGGTAGTGTTACTGTTAATAATCATTTATTGCAAGCAACAGACTCGAAAAAGGATCGCAAAAAAACAATTCACTCCATAAGACAAGATACAGGAATGGTATTTCAACAGTTCAATCTGTATCCGCATAAAACGGTTATTGAAAATGTTATGGAAGCTTTACTAGTCGTGAAAAAACAATCAAAAGAGCAGGCCCAAAAAATGGCTTCTGCATTATTAAAGCGTGTTGGCTTACAAGAGAAAGAAGATGCTTATCCTTCAAGATTATCAGGTGGTCAGCAACAACGTGTAGCCATTGCTAGAGCACTTGCAATGGAACCAAAAATTATGCTATTCGATGAACCAACATCTGCACTGGATCCAGAACTAGTCGGTGAAGTTTTACAAGTAATGAAAGAACTTGCTGAAGAGGGTATGACGATGGTGATTGTCACTCACGAAATGAAATTCGCTAGAGATGTGGCAGACCGTATACTATTTATGGCAGACGGACAAATTGTCGAAGATGCAGAACCAAAAGTATTCTTTACCCAACCATCGACAGAACGTGCTCAGAAATTTTTAGCAAAAGTAAATGAATTTTAATGGAAGAAAGGTTGATTAATATGCTAATAAAAGCAAAATGGCAAGGTGGACGTGCCTTTGAAGCAGTAGGACCAACAGGATACCCAATGGTAATGGATGCAACTGCTAATTATGGAGGCGAAGGTAAAGCTCCAACACCAACTGAAATGTTACTTAGTTCTTTAGCAGGTTGTATTGGTATTGATGTTACAATGATTTTAAAACCACATTTAGATAAAATCGATTCTATCGAAATTACAGTAGATGGTGAACGACGTGAAGAACTTCCAACGGCTTTCACAGCAGCAACTTTATTATTTGATGTAAAAGGCGATATAGATGCAAAAAAAGTCTTACGTGCAATTAAGCTTGGAGAAGAGAAGTATTGTGCAGTTTCTGCCTCTTTGAAAGCTGAAGTTACTTATCGTTTATTGTTGAACGGTGAGGAAGTAGCGATAACTGAATAAAATTTATTTAGGAGCTGCCTAGGATATAGGCAGCTTTTTTTGTATTCAATGATTTTTTGTCTACATATTAGATTGGCTTATTAATCAACTGTAACGGAAAGTTCCTTAACAAGTAGTGAAGGGGAACCGTAGCCGTCTGGAAGGAAGTAAAGGTCTGTACAGGTTTCCTCAATATCCTTCATCAATTCATAGAAGTTACCTGCAATGGTCATTTGCTTAACTGGCGAAGCAATTTTACCTTCTTTAATATGGAAACCAGTCGCCTCAACGGAGAAATCTCCAGAAATTGTATTCGTGCCAGAATGAAGACCAGACAAGTCTGTAATAAGGATTCCTTCAGATACTGATACGAGTAAGTTATCTAAAGTTCTTTCACCTGTTGCAATGTACATATTTTGTGGTGCGATAGAGAGCGTGCTTTTGTAAGAAGGTTTATATGCATTTCCTGTTGTTTCGCAGCCATCTAATTTTGCTGATTTCCTGTTATGGAGTAATGTTTCAAGAGTTCCATTTGAAATAATTGCTTGTTTTTTTGTAGCAACACCTTCTCCGTCAAAACTTGATCCAGACAGTGCCTCTGGGTGGAATGGATCATTTAGTACTGTCACTAAATTTGATGCAACTTGTGTTCCCACTTTTCCTTTTAAAAGTGACTGATCTTTTTGCGCGTTCTCTGCTGAAAAGATAGGCGTAAATATTGAAAGTAATGAAGCAGCTGCGTTATGGCGCATTATTATAGGATATTTTCTAGACGCAATGGATTTCTCACCGAGATTAGATAATGCTTCTTCTGCAGCTTCTTTGGCAATTTCATCGGCATCGAGCGATTGGAAATCACGAGTCATTTTCCTGAAGCTACCTGTTTTCATTTCTTCGCCGTCTTTAACGACTGTTGAAACGAATATGATAAGCCCATTCTTTTTCTCTGTTAATGAAAGACCTTTACTGTTTGCTAATGATTGTTCTCCTGAAAAATCATGAAGTACACAATAGTCGAGTGTTACAATACGCGGATCGTATGCACGTATTTTCTCTTCAATAGACTTTATTAACTTTATCTTTTCAGAGGTTTGTACATTCGCAAGCTCTTCACTATAAGATTGATAGATTGTATATTCATTACTTCCTTCGAAAATATCCGTTCCATCATCCTCATCAAGCACGTCTGCATTTGCTTTTGCATTGTCTATTAAAAATGATATCGAATCTTCATCGGTTTTTTCTGTATAGGCATAACCCATTTTACCGTTATAAAGACCCCGTAAACTAAGTCCACCATCCACAGATGTTTCGTAGCTATCAATTTCTCCTTCAAAAATCATACATTGAAATGATTCAGCTTTTTCATAGAATACTTCAGCTTCTTTGAAACCGGATTCCATTGCTTTTTGAAGCAGTTTTTCTTGAAATTCAGTGATTTTCATTACTTATTCCCCCTTTGTTCCACCGACAGTAATTTCACTGACACGAATCATTGGCTGGCCGACATTAACTGGAAGGCTGCCACTCATCGCTCCACACATACCTGCGCCGTGTGCAAGGTTATTCCCAACGCGATCAACTAACTGTAATGTTTTTGCTCCGTTCCCTATAAGTGTTGCTCCCCGTACTGGGTGTGTAATTTTTCCATCTTTTACGATGTATGCTTCTTCAACTGCAAAGTTGTAGTCACCAGTGGCTGGATTAACTTGACCTCCACCCATATATTTTGCGTAAATGCCATACTCTGTTGAAGCGATAATATCTTCTGGTGTTGATATACCTGGAGCGATATACGTATTTGTCATACGTGATGTCGGACTGAAGCGATAAGACTGGCGGCGTGAAGAGCCAGTTGATTCAGCTTTCATACGACGTGCATTCAATTTATCAATTAAATAACCTTTTAAAATACCATTTTCAATTAAGACATTTTTTCTTGTTTTCTCACCCTCATCATCAATATTAAGTGAACCCCATTCGTTTGCTAGGGTGCCATCATCAATGTAGGTGACGATTTCTGGTGCAACTCTTTCACCAACTCGATTTGAGAACACTGAATTGTTTTTTGCGACAGCTGTGGCTTCTAGTCCGTGTCCACAAGCCTCATGGAAAATAACGCCACCAAATTCATTGTCAATGATTACTGGGAATTTCCCACTAGGGCATTCTTCTGCATGTAGCATTGTTACTGCTATACGTGCTGCTTCTCCTGCATAGTGAGTCAAATCTAGGTTTTCCATAAATTCAAATCCGGCATGAGCACCAGGTCCGTAGAAACCAGTTTGCAGTTCATTGCCGTCTGAAGCAGTTGCTTGAATGGCTAGTCTACTGTGAACACGAGTGTCTTCCACAAACTTTCCTTCTGAGTTGGCAATGAGGATGTTTTGTTCTTCGTCCATATAGCGTATACCAACTTGACGAATGCGTTCATCATAATTTCTAGCAATTTCATTTGCCTGTCTCATAATAGAAGCTTTCCTTGCATGTTCTACAGTTTGAGGCATTTGCGCGATTTGGTGAATTGGGTTAAATATCTCTTTTTGGAGCGGGTGAATCGTACCTGTTCCGCCGCCTTTTATAGCAAGTGCAGCCCGCTTAGCTGCGAGTAACAAGCCTTCTTCAGATATATCATTCGTATACGTGTAAATACTTTGAAGACCAGAAAAAATACGTATACCTATTCCAAAATCACGACCAGATATACTTTTTTCTATTTTGTTACTTTGTAATGCAATGTTATTTACATACTTATCTTCAATGAATATTTCAGAGAAGTCACCCCCCGTAGAAAGAGCCGCATTAAGCACGTTTTCAATAATAGATTGTTTGATCATTTACCTTGCCCCCTTTACTAAATTATAGCGTAATATGTAATATTTGGTTTGTATTTATTGGATTTTTTGTATAATTAAAATTAATTTTCAATAGCATTATTGATCACCATAGTTAGTAAAGTCAGTATACTAGAGATTTATTAGTAATAAGAAGAATAATAATAGACATAGAATGACGACAATATCACGTTAATTTGAAAAAACATCTTAATAAAAAAGGATATTTATATTAAATATAGAAGTTAATGTTAAGTTGAATTTTTGGAGGTTATTAGAAAATGAAAATCATGATTAAAAATCTTCCAGACTATGAGGTAGCTTATATTAGGCATTTTGGAAGTTATTTTGAACCTAGTAATCATTGGGAAAGACTAGGGGAGTGGGCAGCGAGGAATGGATTATTTCCACCCACTCAAAATTATATAGGACTGTCTATTGATAATCCTGAATTTGTAGCTCCGGAATTGTGTAGACACGATGCTTGTATTACATTACCAAAGGATTTTGTAAAAGAAGAGCACTCGGAAATACAATTTAAAACAATAACAGGGGGACTGTATGCTCTATACCAGTTCTATGATACACCTGATAAATTAGCAAACGCTTATCAAGCCGTTTTTGGAGATTGGATACCTCAAAGTGACTATGTTGCAGATGATAAGGTTTGCCTTGAATTTAGTATGAATAACCCTTTAGATGATCCAGATGGGAAATGCAAAGTCGATTTGTATGTACCTATTAAGAAAAAGCTATCTAAAGATGAATTAATTACAGAATTTGAGCAGGCACAAGATTGGGTAATTAGCTTGAAAAAGCATTCTGAGAATGATTTTTTCAAACCTATTGCAAAAGATAAATGGTCTGTAGCAGAAATTATTGGGCACTTAGCATATTGGGATAAATATGTACTGGAAGAAATCCTGCCAAATATGAAACAGAATGCTGATATTAAGAGTATAGACTTTCAAAAATTGAATGATCAGGCGTCTAACTATGCTTTATCAGGTATATCTGATATGAGCCTAATAGATCAATTTGTAGAAGGCAGAGAACGTCTAGTAGCCGAATTAAAAGGCAAATCTGACGCTGAATTTTATGTGCAATTTAAAATCAATGGAGATGAAGTTGACCCAGATTCAGGTGCGCCTTTTTCAATGTATAGCTATATTAGTAGTTTTATTTGGCATGATAACCATCACAAAAAGCAAATAATTGCATTTTTTAATAGTAAGTACTCTAAAGATTTTCAGGTGAAATAAGAAACAGGAGTTAAGCCGTGTTAATATTGAACTGCCCCGTAAAAGTTAGACACCATTCTAACTTTTACGGGGGTTTTTTTATGGCAAAAGTACGAGTTGAACAACGTATTCAAGCGGTTCA
>NZ_JBNNUK010000025.1:0-44735 GCF_050279675.1 Viridibacillus sp. NPDC093762
AATAAGCGATACTGACGTAGGAGCGTGGCGATTTCACGTCGGGCCATCTCTGTTCCTTCTGTCAGTCCAATAGAGTTTATCGCAGCTTCAATAAGTAGCTTTGCTTTAGGTAACTGCGGAACTCTCATCCCCTCTACCTGACGGTAGAGAAAAACAAGCTGTTCAGCACTTTTCTGTTCAATATCCTGTGGCAACGGAGTCATTTCAAGCGTGGCAAGTGCCATCTTACCAAAAGACGGAAAGACTTGAGTAAACTCTGGAAAGTAACGATCCAGCCAACGAATGATTCGATATTTAATACTTGCTAAGTCCTCCGTTAATTTGGAACGAAGGGCAGAACCTTGCCGTTAAAATAACAAACACCGAAATTTGTCACAAAAATAACTACTTTTCTTTTCTATAAAATCGTTCACCTGTTTCTGCATTATAATATACTCTTTTTTTTTCACCCGTAACAGGGTCAAGATTCACCTCATTCGTTACCTCAAAACCTTTAGGAACTTCTTTTCCATGATTGCGTTTATATCGTTTGTCATATATAAAGTAACCAAGTAAGATACAAACGAGAGCAATACTAATTTGAAATAACAAATATATACCTATCCCCAAAAATGTCGTCATTTTAGCTTTTCCACAACAACTGCCGTTCCGTATGCAACAATTTCACTCATGTTTTTACCCATTTCACCAGAATCATATCGCATCATGATAATAGCATTCGCTCCCATTTCGTTGGCATTCATAATCATACGGTCTATAGCTTCTTTTCTAGAATCTTCAAGCATGGCAGTATATTGCTTGATTTCCCCTCCTACTAATCCTTTTAAGCCCGCCATAATATCCCCGCCTAGCCCCCTACTTCTTACAATCAGACCAAATACAGAACCTTTTACTTCGACAACTTTATACCCTTCAATGTGTTCTGTTGTTACTACTAGCACATTCATCATCTCCTATGTTCTATTTATTATGTTAGACTCCGAAATCAATTATCATCTTTCATCTGAATTATAAAAAAACATAAAAATTAATCTACCGTCTATTTAAATAAGTTATTTGGAATTCAATTGTTTTCCGGAATTATCAAATTGAATAATCCCCTACATTTTTCTCCCCCAAATTGTTTATTTACCCTTAATACGGTTACGTTCGTCTAATCGTTCACTCACGAAAAAATAAATAAAAAAAATATCAGGAATTTGATCCTGAGACCTTTCTTTTAAATATTTTTCTTGCAAAAACAAGGTAGATAATAAGATACGCTGGAAATTGAATAAGGCCTAAAAAGCCCCATAGCCAAGCATTGTGTCCCCTCTTCCGTGCATCCCAAAACATCCATGAGCTCTGACAAATCAGAATGACTGCAATCACGACGCATAACCAAAGCGGTGTGCTACTTAGTTCGTTTGAGTTCATTCATTACTGACCTTCTTTCTAGTTTTGTTAAGAGCTAAGGGCAATAAGATAATCCCCACAAGCTGAAAATAAAGAAAAAGAATTGGCTGACGATAAACGACAGCAATCCCAACCAAAAGCACAAATACTGCAACAGACATAAACGTGAGGAGGTCTTTCCATTGTTTTTTTTGTATTCTTTTTTTCTCTATTTCAACATTCTGTTGAAACCATTGTAAGTTTGGAGTAGATACTGGATTCCATTGATCCAGTTTTTCTAAACCATCTATTAATTGCTTAACCGTTAATTCATCTTCATCATCCAACATAGAATTGCTATTTTTAGAATCATACTCCTTCAAGTTCAGCCAACTCCTTTCGTACACTTTTTAGACCATTTGAAACTCGAGATTTTACTGTTCCTTCTGCAATACCCATCATTTCTCCAATTTCCTTATATGAATATCCGTAATAATGCTTTAACACGATTGGCATACGTATTTCTTCATTAATTTGAGCAAGTACATCAAGTACATCAGTCCATTCTTCGTTCATATTGGCTGCATTCCATTTCATTTTTCGGAGCGCTTGTTCCTGCTCTAGCCAGTTTTTCTCCCGCTTCTTTCTACGCTGTTGATCGATAAAAAGGTTCATTGCAATTGTGATAAGCCATGAGGAAAACTTGGATTCACCATTATACAGTTGGATTTTTTCAATACACTTCATCATCGTCTCTTGTGTTAAATCTTCTGCGATTTGTGGATGAAGGGTAACTTTCATTAAATACTTTACGAGGAACGAATAATTCTGTTGTAGCAGTTTCGAAAGCGCCAATGTATCTCCTTTTTTAGCCTTTCGAATTAAATCCTTTTCATCCATGAGATCTACTCCATACAATAATAATCTATATGTAATACGACTAACTGGGAAAAATCGTTCATTTTCAAACTAAAGAAACACAACAAAAACGTTTAGCCACCTATTAGTATTTATTAAGTAAGTTTACTTGAAAGTTATATATTTGGCCAAAAACCAAAGTATTGTTGCTCATTCAACGAGTTCAGAATACTTGTTCAATTATTTTAGTATTATCAAACTACTCACATGATTTGTTTAAGTATGTCTTCTTTAACTAACCTGTCCCGTTAGTTTAAGTACATTACTTCACAATCTTTATAGTAACATTAACATAAATATCCAATAAGAAAATCATCTCACCCGGTGAACATTACGAAGAATTGCTTGAATAAGCAATAACAAGAAGGTACGTGTTTGAAACATGTTTTTTTTCAGTGTTAAATTCTTTCACCCTTATTTGCTAATTATTCTCTAAGCCTTATGAATTATTAACTTACAAAATGGAGATAATGGATACCTGCACCAAACTCTAAAAGAAAGTGAGGATATTCAATGAAAGGACATTTTTACAAGAGAGGTTGTAAGTGCAAGAAGAAAAAATGCAATTGTGGTTCCAAATGGGCTTTTACCATCGATATTGGAATAGATCCTGAAACCGGAAAGAGAAAGTAAAAGACAAGGAGTGGTTTTAAGACTCAAGAAGAAGCTAAATCAACTGCTACCTCTCGCTTCCACGAAATAAACGAAGGAACCTATTTGGAAGAAACAAACCAAACGTTTAATGCATTTGCAATAGAGTGGCTTACGATCTACAGTGAAGCAAAAGATGTAAAGCCGGGAACAGTTCGCGTAAGGTAGCATGAATTGATAAGTTGATGCCTTATTTTGCTCAACTAAAATTGAAGGATATCACAAGAAAGCTCTATCAAGATGCTCTCAATGATTTAAAAGACAGAGGGTATTCTGACAGCACAAGGGAGGGAATATATCGAACTGGGAGGATGATTTTTCGGAAAGCATTAGAATTAGAGCTGATCAAGAAGGACCCCACCGAGTTTGCCTATCTCAAAAAAGGTAAAAAAACCATTGAACAGCTTGAGGAAGAAGAAATCCCTAAGTACTTGGAAAAAGAAGAACTTGCACTGTTCTTAAAAACCGCTAAGAATCAAGGATTGGCCCTAGACTACTTGATGTTTCTCACCCTATCCTATACAGGAATTCGCGTTGGTGAACTAGTAGCTCTCAAGTGGAAAGATATCGATTTCGTAAATCAGACAATCAGCATTACCAAAACCTATTACAACTCCAATAATAATACTGTTCAGTTTCAGTTGGTGACACCAAAAACGAAAAAATCTAGACGAAAAATTGTTGTGGACGAAGATGTGATAAAAGCTTTAAGCTTTCACAAAGAAACTCCAGAGAAAATCATTCAGCAATTAGGTGATGCTTATTATAATCAAGACTTCATCTTTGCTAAAACAGAGAGACAACCCGGATATCCTACAGTTATCAAAATGGTACAACTCAGGATGGCAAGACTTCTTGCAATCGCAAAATTAAATCCTGACTTAACACCTCATTCATTGAGGCATACACACACTTCACTATTAGCAGAAGCAGGTGTTGCACTCGAACAAATAATGGACAGACTTGGTCATTTAGATGATCAAATCACCAAAAACGTCTATCTCCATGTAACGAAAGAAATGAAAAAAGAAGCTTCCCAAAAGTTTGCACAACTAATGAGAAGCCTCCATTACTATCCTTTATATTAGCAAAATGTTAGCATTTCACTCTCACCTTACATACAAACCCTTATATATCAAGGGTTGCAGCGGCTTATTACATCATGCCGCCCTTAAGACCTTTTTCTTTTAGAAAACAGTACACATGAGTTGATGGTTGATGTGATTCATTTTTTCTCTAACTTTTTAAGAGTTACATCATTTCACTGTCCCCGTACATCAACATTCTTTTCCAAAGTTATCAAGTAATGCACGCACTTCATCTGTTGATTTCGTGTTCATCAATTGATTTCTTAATTCAGCTGCTCCAGGGAATCCTTTGACATAGATTTTGAAAAAGCGATGAAGCCCTGTGATTGAACGTGGTAATACTTCCGCATATTGATCTTGAAGGTCGAGCTGCAGTCTTAATAGATCAAGATATTCTTTACTGCTATGCTCTTTTGGCTCTTTTTCAAAAGCAAAAGGATTTTTAAAAATACCTCGCCCGATCATAACACCATCAATCCCGTATTGTTCAGCAAGTTGCAGCCCAGTTTGACGGTCAGGAATGTCTCCATTAATAGTTAGTAACGTATTTGGTGCGATACGGTCACGTAATTTTTTGATCTCTGGAATCAGCTCCCAATGCGCATCTACTTGGCTCATTTCCTCTCTTGTACGTAAATGAATAGAAAGGTTTGCAATATCCTGTTTAAAAATATGAGTTAGCCACTCCTCCCACTCATTTAAATCCTTAAAGCCTAGTCGTGTCTTCACGCTTACAGGCAGTCCGCCCGCTTTTGCCGCTTGAATAAGTTCTGCCGCAACGTCTGGACGTAAAATAAGACCACTACCTTTTCCTCTCGATGCCACATTCGGTACAGGGCAGCCCATATTAATATCGATGCCTTTATATCCTAGCTCCGCCATACCAATACTCATTTGACGGAAATATTCGGGATTATCCCCCCATATATGTGCCACCATTGGCTGTTCATCTTCTGTAAAAACCAAACGGCCTTGCACACTTTTCATGCCCTCTGGATGACAATAGCTATCCGAATTTGTAAACTCTGTGAAAAATACATCCGGTCGACCGGCTTCACTTACTACGTGACGAAAAACAACATCTGTCACATCTTCCATTGGTGCAAGTACAAAAAATGGTCGTGGTAAATCACGCCAAAAATTATCTATCATTTTAAACTCAAATCCTCTCACTATGACTACAACTTCAAACTCTAGGTCAAAAAATATAAAGCCAAATGTCCCACTTCTTTTACACTTATATCATGTTTAATAACTTATTATCAAACACAAGTACATTTGGAAATTAATAAATTTGTGAAAATCGGCAATGTTTATTTTAACGCAAATCTATCCTGAATGGTATTCTTATCACAAAAAAGCAGATGATATAGATTTTTTCTATATCATCTGCTTTTCTATTATACCAACTCCAACCACGTGACCGCTTCGACTTAATAGGTTTGAATTCTTTGTTGTGACGTTCTTGTTTCAAAACAGAAGCGTCGTTTCATAATCTTTCATAATTCTTAGGATAAAGATTTAATTTCAATGTGGCATACATCTTTACAAACTTCATGGATCTAATGTATTTTTTATCATTACATCAAAATGACTAGAAATGGCTAAAAAAAGAGGTTGAATAGTATTTTTTAGAACTAAAAAACAAAGCACGAAAAGATGCTACATACTATTCAAATTCTTTGTCAATTCACACAAACTATTTGTAGTGTTCCTCTGGTTTTTTCATTTTCAGAATAATCTTCTTGTTTCCATTTAGTACAGTACCCGCTTTAACACTTTGTTTTTGTACATAGCCTTCGCCGTTAATTTCTATTTTAGCACCAGCCATTGCTTGATACGTTAAAACGTTGCGGAGTGACCAATCTGTAAAATCAGGTACTACTGAATCCCCCTCTGTTTTCAAAAATACAAAACCGCCTGATAAGATTGCTGTTTTTTCTGCAGGGTATTGATCCGTAATTTTATTACCATTACCTATAATAACTGCTTCGACTCCATTTCCTTCAAATGCTTTTTCAACATCCTCAACATGTTGGCCTTTTAAGTTCTCCATCGTTTGAGATTTCGTTCTATTAATTTTTTGAGGCTTAATATTTAAGTACTTTAAACTACTTTCCATTACTGTATTAAATACTTTAGATGTTGGCTCAGAGCCTATTTCTGCTAGACCAAGTTTCGGTTTTCCCACAGCAATGTACATCACTAACTGAGGATCATCTGCTGGAGCCATACCTAAAAATGAATACAGAAAATAATTTTTCCCTCTTTTATCGTATTCGCCTGTTGAAGGGTCTGGCATTTGCGCAGTACCTGTTTTACCTGATACTTCATATTCCTGACTTGCAAAATCTTTAGCGGTTCCAAATTCAGAAGTAATAGTAGTAGTCAAAATCTCTCTAACTTCTTCTGACGTTTTCTTAGAAATTGGTTTACCTTTAATAGTAGGCTTGTTTTCTTTGACGATTTCCTTCGTATTTGGATTTACAATTTTCTCAATTACATATGGTTCCATCATTTTGCCATCGTTCGCAATAGCTGAAACAGCTTGTATTAATTGTACAGGTGTAACTGTAGAGCCTTGTCCATAAGTTGTTGTTACACGGTTAATAGGATACTTATCTAAGATTTGACCTGTAGCTTCATTTGGTAAATCTATTCCTGTTTTTTCACCAAAACCAAATTTATTTACATAAGAAATAAATTTATCATCTCCTATTAATTTCAATAGATGAGCCATTCCTACATTGGAGGAACGTTGAATTCCTTCTAAATAGGTGATTGTTCCCCAACCTTGTCTGTCATTATGATCTCCAATTGGTACATTTCCTACCAAGTATTGACCAGACTGAAACGTAGCGTTAGGAAACCATTTTCCTTCTTCGATTGCAGCTGCTAATGTAAATGTTTTCATCGTAGAACCTGGCTCTATCGTCAACTCTGTCAGTTGGTTTAACCAACTATTTTCAAGTCCAGTACCATCTTGTGGATTATATGTTGGTCTTTGCGACACAGCAAGTATTTCTCCCGTCTTCGGATTGGCAACGACTGCTACCATCGAATCAGGATTATATTCCTTATAAACTTTAGACATTGAATCTTCTAAAAAGTTTTGAATGGTTTTATCAATCGTTAGATATACATCCGCTCCATCTTTTGCAGGTTCTACCATCTTATCGCTATTAGGTAGCAAATACCCCCATATATCACTCTTATATTGAACCCTTCCATCAGTACCGGACAATTCTTTGTCGTAGATGGATTCTAGGCCCATTTTACCTACAGTTTTAGTTTGTCCATCTTGCTGAGTATCCCTTTGAGCTAAGCCGATTAAGTTCGATGCAAAGATACCATTTGGATAAAACCTCTTTGTTTCTTCCATGAAAATGATGCCTGGTAGCTTTTCACTACTAATTCCCTCCATTACTAAATGACTAATATTACGACCTGCAGCACCAAATTCTACTTGACGAATTTCATTACCTTGCGCATTCTTCGCTTTTGTATTTAATTTATCAAATATATCTTTTTCACTAATAGGAATATATTCCGATAAAATTTTGGCAGTTTTTTCTTTATCTGCGACGTGCATAAGAGTTTTAGTTCCTTCAGATACTTTAGGACTAATTACAGCTACTAAGCGATAGTTAATAGTATCTTCTGCAATAACTTGCCCTTGCCTATCGAAAATGTTCCCTCTATTAGCTGTAATTACTTTTGATCTTTCATATTTTGCTGCCGCTTTTGCCGCCAAAGCTTGCCCCTCTACTTGTCCTGATGCTTGGATAAAAAATATACGGAAAAACATAGCAAAAAAAAGTCCTCCGTAAACGATTAACATTAGAAAAGCTCCCCATTGAAATCGAAACTTTCTCTTCATTGGCTATACATTACTTTCACGATATTTTCGTTTAGCTTCAAGTCTAATGAGTTCGTAAATGACAATAATGCAATTACGATTATTATGGCATGGAGAACACTTTCTACCTTAAACGATATTCTTTTAGAAGGTCTAGATGTTGGCTGCTGGATGTACTTTTGTTGATACCGATTTTGTAATGCCATTTAATCACTTCCCTTTTTCTTTAATTTTTTCTTCTATTCTTATTTTTGCAGTGAGAGGTCATTTAAGATTCGCCTTTTAGATAAGGATGAGAAAATAAATTGGTTTTATAAAGAATTCACATTATTAGGAATTCGCACTTCTCTCCTAATCTACTTGAAAAAATGAATCATTAGAAGAGAGGACATCTGTTACAGTTAAAGATTCCATCTTGGTTGAAGCGTAGAAACGTTCCTATTATTTAAGACGACTTCTCTTTTTTTCTAATGTTCTTCTTTTCTACGTAAAAATCCTCAATTTTAAATATCACCCCAAATAAAATGACTACTCTATGTGAATAGTGTCTATATTCATTGGGAAGAAAAGCAATTAGTAGTATTGACGTTATTAAAATGGTGGCATAAGTATCTAGTAACACTTATTTTGAAAATGTTTAATTACAGTTCCCTCTTTTTCATTTTGGCTATGGTCTGTTCATAAATGAATGTTCTTATTAAACAAAACTGCAAGGTTAGTTTAGGTAATTTTCTTCACATTGATTTTAACATATATATCCAACAAAAAAATCACCTCTTAGAAAAACTAAAGAGATGATTTTCATCAAACTTTATATTAATGATCAATCTTTTCCCATTTATCTAGTAAATCCGAATTCAAATTACTGGATTTAGTTTAGTTGTATGGACACATTGGAGATAAGTCCTTCATCCTAGAATCTAACAGCAAAGCTTTATTAATCCTTACAAACCAATTACTTGACTCTCCAATATAGACTAGCGAGGTATGAACAAAAACACACTTTTACATATATCATCTATATTTTTCTGCATGCAAATAATTAAAATGAATTAATTGTTAGCTACATTCCATTTGGCTGGAATAGGTTCGCATTTGCTACTTATAAAATCACTTTTGCTAAAGTTCATAATTACCATATATGTCTTTAGAAAAACTCTTTTAATTGTAAAACATTAGTATACAGTAAATAAAATTTTGAAATCCCCACATAATAAAACGCGAGTTAAGATCAAAAAAGGAGGTGTTTTTTTGAAGCTCTTTCTAAAAGTAGCTATACCCCTATTTTTAATTTCCATATGTTTTAGTTTTTCACAATTTGCCCAAGCAGAAGAAAGTCATTTAGGAGAGATAGCTACAAGTGAAGGTAAATTAGTTTACAGATTTCAATATAATTATGATGAAATTTGTAAATTATTAGGTTTAACAACCAAAGAGTATGACGTTTATTGGAAAGAAGGTCTTTCTATAGGAGAGATGGCTGAAAAACAAGGAATTGCAAGAGGTGAATTAGAAGAATATTTTGTAACCTTTCACTATAACGAAATGGAAAAGTGGAAAGCTAAGGGTTTATTGGTAGGTCAACTTTACTTCACTCAAGTTTATGGCTTGAAAAGAGAAATAGATGATTTTATAGACAGGAATCCTGTATATAAAAAATAATCTATTTTATATAAATAAATAGAACTCTCAAAAATAAGAAGATCTCTTAAATGAAAAAACTGTGCTTAATACTTTTCATTCTATTTTTCAATGTGGCGAACTAGATTGCGGCAAGTCAATGCAAAATTTCAATGCAGGCGAGCTTAAACAAAAAACGTAGTCAAAAGAAACATTAAATCTTGTCTTTTAACTACGTTTTTAATATTTATATCATCGATTGTTATTGAGCAGTATATCCACCATCAACTAATAATGTCGTACCTGTTACAAATGAAGAATCTTCACTTGCTAAGAATAGTACCGTTTTTGCTACTTCTTCTGGTGTGCCAAGGCGGCCCATTGGATGTAGAGCGATTAGATGTTGGTTAATTGCTTCATCACGCCCTTTAATAAGTGGTGTATCAATGTAACCTGGGCATACTGCATTTACGCGGATACCTTCTTGAGCGTAATCTAGGCTAAGAGATTGAGTTAACAGTTTAACGCCACCTTTTGCTGATGCATAAGCTGTTACGCCTGCTTTACCGGCATGGCTATGAATCGATCCACAGTTAACGATGACGCCTCGATTTTCTTGTTTTAGCATTTGTTCAATAGCAAATTTATCACTTAAGAAAATACCTGATAAATTGATGTCGATTGTTTTTTGCCAATCTTGTACTGATAATTCATGAATCGGTCCATCTTGTGCAATACCTGCGTTTGCATACATGACATCTAAAGAGCCAAAAGTTTCAACTGTTTTAGCAACCATGTTTTTGACGTCGTCTTCACTTGTCACATCTGTTTTTACAAATAAAGCTTCAAAACCTTGTGCTTTTAAATCGGCAACTACTTCTTCGCCACGTTCAGAGAAATCAGCAATGACCACTTTTGCGCCTTCTTGTGCAAATAAACGGACCGTTGCTTCACCTATACCACTTGCTCCACCAGTCACTACTGCTACTTTGTTTTCTAATTTCATTATTTTTACCCTCTTTCTTGATTTGCAATTGTGTAATATGGCATTATTGTAACACTCATATTGTTTTAGTAAAATTTAATAATATTTAATCTATCTTTAATATTTCTTAAGGATGTGTGGAATTTGAAATTAGAGCAATTGGAATACATAGTGGAAATTGCACACTGTGGATCTTTGACTAAGGCTTCAGAGAAGCTACATGTGACGCTTTCTGCTGTAAGTCAGTCGTTATCTACATTAGAGAATGAGCTACAAATCACCATTTTCCACCGTTCTCGCCAAGGTACTGTCGCAACTGAGGAAGGAAAGAAGATACTAGAAAAAGCAAATCAAATTATTCAGCTTATGAAAGAAATGGAATCAGAAGTGGAAAATCTACAAAATGAGCTTACCGGACATTTGCGAATTGCGACAATTCCAAGCCCTATGCACCTATTTGTGAGTGCTGTTTCTGATTTTAAGAAGGTGTACCCAAAAGTAGATATAGATATTTTCGAAGGTGGTTCAAAGGATATTCTATCAGATTTGCTACAAGACCGGATTGATATTGGCGTCCTGATTCTGTATGAAAAAGTACTTGATAAATTAAATGGTCTAACCATTGAAAAGCTTAGTGATTGTAAAATGGTTGTAGGTGTACCATCTAATTCGCCATTAGCAACGCAACAAAGCATCACCCCTGAACAGTTGCTTCAATATCCACTCGTTGTTTATCGCGATGATTTTATCTTATGGTATTTAGACAACATCATTGCGCGTTATGGTAAACCTGATGTTCTCTTTAATACGAATAATACCGTTGCAATTCATAATGCTGTTAGAGATGGTGCACTAACTTTTGGCTTGGATTACTCTTTTCAAGACCAGGGTGGCATGATTGGATCTTCTATGGTGACAATTGATTTGGATATTGCAAACTTTTCCTTCATTCAATTAGGTATTGTTCATATGAAGCATCGTTATATGTCTCCATCAGTGAGTAAATTCATCAAATTGCTCCAAGAAAAGATATGATATTCATTTATTGGAAAACAATTTAAAAAGCCATTTAATCCTATATAGTGATTGAATGGCTTCTAGTTTTAAACTTAATACCGATATAGTTTTACTAACTCTTATTCACATGTTGTCTCCATTGGCAATTCTATTTGACCAGATGAATAAGGAGCGATTTCATATATTTGGAAAATAAGATTAATCCCTGATTCTGAATTCGTCCAGTAATATGGCGTCAAATTTAAATTCAAATTTTCATCAGCTAAAGGGTATTTTTCTTTATCGGTAAGGATTTTTTTAACAGTGCAAGTTGCCACTTTATTATATGCAGCAGTTGTTTTAAAATTTTGTTTCAGTGTCACTTCTTTTCCAGAGTTCGTATTATAGTTATAGCTTTCGCTGTAATACTCACCATGCGCACCGCCAGTATAGTAATACTTTGTTTTCACAATACTGACTTTGTTATTTTGATTGTATTTGACTGTAAAAAAAGTTTTATACTCATATGAAGCATAATCTTTTTTTGATATACCAAGTTCTTTTCGATCTTTGTCGTATCTTTTTAATATCTTCTTGCGCTCTTTATAATCTTGCTTAGCTAATTTTTTGAAATTTATATTGATTTGTTTTTGTCGTTGTTTATTCTTCATACCGCTGATTTGCGGATATTTTATATTGCTATCAAACATAAATTTGTGTGTTTTTACCGTCACTGCTTTTTTCGTTTCAGCATGCATTGTTAAAGGGCTCAATGTAAATATTAGTAACATGGCAATTAGTAAACTAAACAACATGGTAAGTGATCTTTTCATACGTCACAGCCTCTCACGGTTAATGTATTAACAGTATACCCTTATTTATTTTTACGATGATATTCATTAAGCCAGGTTTTTCTTTACAATTATGTACCTCAATCATTTATAATTTATCGCTAAATGGAGTACGGCCTGTTCCTCTGTTAAGTTTTTATAAGAGTGTTGTTCACTTGCAACAAATTGAATTGAGTCAAACTTATTAAGTGTATAGGATGACTTCCCAATCGTTATTTCGACTTCTCCCGCCATTACCGTCGCAATTTCTATAGCACCTGGATGATGTGCTTCTGGTTCATATTTACAGCGAGGTTTCAAGTATGCACGATACATTTCCGTACTTCCTCGAACATCATTAAATAAGGGCTCAATAACCCACTCCTGATCATTTCCAAATAATTTTGGTCCTTGTCCCGCACGTAAAACATTGATATTATTCTCCGGTTTCAAAAGTGCCATTAGAGGTACTGAAAGACCATTCGCAACTTTCCAAATCATCCCTAATGTAGGATTTGTTTCACCACGTTCAATGTTCCCTAGCGTTAATTTACTTACACCTGTTTTAGCTGCCAAGTCCTCTAAACTTAATTTTTGTTCCTTTCTTAGTTCACGAAGTTTCGTTCCCACAAATTGAATCAATTGTTGTGTTTCATCCTTATTTGAACTCATATTTCTTCACTCCTTATTTATATACACTTAACTTTTTATAATATTTAATAAATTATAACATACCTATTCGAGTCAAAATAAACTATATATTAGTATATTATACTTTACTTTATACGAAAATAAGTATAATATTTATCACCGTGAAAGAATTAAAATTGAGGTGATATTTAATGAAAGCAGTAGTAGTTGGGATCTTATCTTCCCTATTTTTTTCAGCTACATTTATAATAAATCGAGCAATGAATCTTGATGGAACAAGTTGGGCATGGACAGCTTCTTTACGTTTTATTTTGGCCATTCCATTCCTTCTTCTTATCGTAGCATTCAGAAAAAATCTAGGACAATTATTTCGTGAAATGGGAAAAAACCCTTCTCAATGGTTATTATGGGGAACACTCGGTGGAGTAGGTTTTTATTCATTATTAAGTTTTGCAGCTGTTTATGGTCCATCTTGGTTAACATCCGGTACTTGGCAAGTTACTATTTTAGCAGGTGCATTACTTTCTCCGTTGTTCTTTGTAACGGTACCGTCCGTTGATGGCGATAAAAAAGTTAGACAAAAGATCCCTTTTAAAAGTTTACGAGTGTCTGTAATCATTTTAATTGGTGTAATTTTAATGCAAGTAAATCAAGCGGGGCATATCAGTGTTAAAGCATTTATTTTAGGGTTTATACCTGTTGTCATTGCCGCTTTTTTATATCCATTAGGCAATCGTAAAATGATGGAGTTGTGTCAAGGAAGAATCGATACTTTCCAACGTACATTAGGAATGGCCATCAGTAGTTTACCAGTTGCTATTTTATTTGGTATTTATGGAACTGTTACAGTTGGATTACCTACTGGCTCACAATTCGGACAAGCATTACTATTAGCTTTATCTTCCGGTGTGATTGCAAGTCTTCTTTTCTTCTTAGCTACAGATATGGCAAAAAACAATATGGGTCTACTTGCAGCTGTTGAATCAACGCAAGCTGGTGCAATGATCTTTACCGTTATTGGTGAAGTGATATTACTAAATGGATCTTTTCCAAATGGTCTTTCCTTGTTCGGCATGATTCTTGTTATTATAGGAATGGTTATTAATAGTTTAGTTAATGGAAAGCAGAGAAGTATTAGTAAAAGAAAACTTGGTTAGATGATTGAAAATCTCCCCCTACCTTTATATCATTCTGACGATCTATATTAATGTTTGATAGATTCAGTTATTATAGGTTCAAGTTGGATGGAGTTAATGGTTGGAAATATACCGAGCGATCTACTCTTTTTAGAGTTGGTCGCTTTCTTTATGTTCCCCATTTCAGGTTCTAATGAGAAAAATGTTTATTTATTCAAATTTAATGTAGAAAATGGAATTGAAACATCTGATACTTTATATATGTATAAAAGTAAAAAACAAAATACGGAACTATCTCACTTTCAAGCTCGTCCTATTAATTACATGCTCTATGGAAAGATATCTTTGCTTTCCTTTATCTAATTGCTTTACAATAGTTAGGAATAGTAAGACTTTAATATTTTTCGATAATATATGGAAGGAGGAAGGTTTTGCAGATTTGCAATACCATTAAATGAATGAAACTACTAGCAAAATTACTAACAGGTATACTCATATTTTTCGCGATTATCGGCATAGGTATTTATGTACTAGTGCAGCAATTTGAAAAATCACCTAACGAAGCCAATACTTCTGAACAAGAATACGTTGAAGAAACAAAAAGTGTCGAAGAGTTTATCGGTTCCATTTCGGAAACTGCTCGTACACTTGCAGCAGAAAATGACCTATACGCTTCTGTGATGATTGCTCAAGCAACTTTAGAGAGCCAATATGGACAAAGCGGCCTTGGTTCTTCGCCAAACAATAATTTATTTGGCATTAAGGGAAAATATAAAAACGACTCAGTGAAACTTGAAACGTCTGAAGATGATGGCAAAGGTAATATGACAACAGTAATGGCTGATTTCCGCAAATACCCTTCCTACGAAGAATCTTTGGAGGATTATGTACGTTTACTACGGAATGGTCTTTCTTGGAATAAAAAGTTTTACACAGGCGTTTTCAAAAGTAATACAAAATCCTATAAAGATGCCACAAAGCATTTAACAGGATCTTACGCGACTGATTCAAAATATAACAAAAAACTAAATAAACTCATCGCTGAATATGACCTCACTCAATATGATAAACCAGTAAAAAATAAAACTACCATTAAAGTAGAAGACGGCGACTCACTGAATCATATTGCAGAAACCTATAATGTTAAAGTTACTTCCATTAAGCAATGGAATAAATTAAACACAGAAACTATTGAAGCTGGACAACAGTTAGAAATTTTCCAATATTAAAAGAAGATGATCCCGAATTATGTGGATCATCTTCTTTTTTCTATACCCTATCAACTATTTAAGAAGAATTATTTATAAAAATAACTCCTGAACGATTTTGGCTCTTACACCTGAACAACAACAACAACAACAACATGTATGTGCTTTAATAGAAAAACACCAGGAACCAATGCCGGATTATGTCAAAGAATACATCTTATCAAAAAAACGTACTGGTCTATCCCCTAACACACACTTACAGTATCTATGTAGATATAAGCATTTCTTCAAATAGCACTGATTTATTATTTCAGTCTCTTTAATTCATTTATCTTATTTTCTATAACTGTAGCCTCTTGATCAGTCAATAACTTACCAGGAATTATATTGAAAAATAATATATATTCATATAATCCAATATTATCTTCATCCAATTCAATTGCTTTTTTTGCATGGAAAAATGCAGATTGATAAGCTCCATCTATGTGACATAATGGCTGAGAAAGTAGTACTGAAGCAATATAATGTAATGAAGCTGTTTCATTCTCTATTATAAGATTAAGTATAAATGAGTAAGTTACTATACTCTGGGTATTAAAAGCAACTTCAAGTAACTCATCTTCAATTTCTTTTTCCGTTAAAGAATTTATTATACTCTTAGCCTCTGTAAACTCTAATGTAAGTATCAAATTTTCTAATCTATTCATCATTTATTCACCACGCATTTGAAATTCTGATTTTCCCCTTTACTCTTACAATATGCTTAAAAATATTTCCTTCGTAATTTTATTGTGTAGTTGCAATTGAATATTTTAAATTACAAATCACTATCTTCACGATTTAAAACCAAATCTGTTGGCATAAATGGCAATAACTTTTTAGGGGAATTTTTATTTTCATCTATAGTCTGTATGATTATACCTATTTCCGTTATCTTTAGGAATGTCTCTACTTCTTCTGCATTTAAATTGGGGTAGTCTATATTATTCTTTAAGTCATTTCTAAAGAGATGATTGAACGGGATTTCCTTTTTCTCACGTCCTATAATAATATCGATTTCCATTCCATTTAATGCATTCATATAGATAATTGGCATTATGTCTTTGAATTGCATTTTTGAATTAATCATTGCAATTAATGTCTTATTAACTCTTATTAACTTCATTTTATTTGCGATAACTTCATCCAAGGGAAATAATTCATCAAAAACAACAGTGCATGGATAGTCCGTTATTTCAATCAGCACTTTTTTTAAGTTAAGTTCTTGATGTTCCATAGAAAAACCTATTGCTATTAATGAAAAGTTTTGATCATCTCTGAAATTTTCACCTTTCCATATATTCGTTGCATTTTGAATAAAAAATTCATTATTCATTATGTTCCCCCCTCCCTAAAGAATCCTTATTTTATAATTTAATATCCATAGGGTGCTAAGAACCATAGTTATGATGTCCTCCAATTGGAAGATGATAGTTCCAATACCCTGACTTCTCTCTTTACCTTTCTTCCTATTTTTATTAGGAGCAATCCCATTATCAATTGCAATAAGATAAGTATACAGCAGCATTTGGATAGAGTAATGGTATCAGCCCTACAAGCTTCATCATAGCTTTGCTGTGGATTTCATTCACAATGATGGCGACACTATCCTTCTTCGTGATCAACTCGGTCATAATGACATTAAAACAATTTATCTATACACTAACATGACGAATACAGAAAAAACGTTAATTTTTATTTGCAATACTTTGCATAATTAAATTTCTTGCAATTGTAACGAAACCCACTACAATACATAATATTAATGCTGAAGATATTATCCCCACTATAATCCAATTAATCATAATTCTCATCTTTAATAAGATTAGGTAGCTCGTAATTAATCCTAAACAAATTGCAAAAGCAGTCCATACAAATATTTCCTTAGATAAATGAATTAGTATCCTCTTTCTAGTCCACCCAATAATATGATACATATTAAATTCTGCTCTTCTAGCATAAAACAAAGTGTTTAAGCATTCAGTTAGGCCAAAAGTCGATAAAATGAAGGTGGAAATTAAAATGAATAGTTGAAACCAAAAGATTACATCTACTGTATATTGTCCTAATGTAGTTTCTTGAGACTGGAATAGCGTATTACCAAAACTTGCTATTTGAACAACTAATAAGATTGTAGAAATAAAAAGAATGATCATAGTAGGAATAATAATATGACTATGATAGAAAAGAGACGGTGAATGTTTATAAGCTATCACACGGTCAAATTTTTTCCTCTTAATTGAAAAAATAATATTTATCATGAGAATTGCAATAATTAATATGCATGAAGAAATGAGATAGGCATTTATTTCCATATTTAATATACCGATAAATAAAATACTTAAAATAAATGCTATAAATAATAAAAAGTATTGTTCTAGGTAATTTCTTCGGATAATTTTTTCGCGTGGCCATCCTAATATAGTTAATAATTCATCTTCTTTTTCTACCGTGCCCTTTTCAAATAGTAATCTAGATACAAACCATACAAAAACAAAGGTAACAAATAATATCGTAGTTAATAGTGTTAAACCATTCCAACTTTCTTCTAATTCTTGTGCCACCCCTAAAGTTGTCCAAGGAGCTATTATTTTGCCTATCCCTTCAACTTCTAAAGTCGCATTTTTAAAAGAAGACCCTGCGACAATATCTACTTCATAACCGTCTTGCAGAAGTTCGGTTGCTACTTTTTCAATTTTTCGCTGTGCCAATTTATTATATTTGGAAATTCCCGAGACTCGAACTCTTATTGCGTCTATAGGCTTTGATCCTTTTATTATTTCAGCAGATTCAAGAGTTATTAATCCCCCTGCTGGTTGAGGAATAAAGCTTCCAGGTACAGTAGTTGGCTTTAATATTTGACCTTTTTCAGTTTTAATATTAGATGTTGTATAAATTCCCAAGGGACTCGAAGTAAAATTGTTTTTTTCATTAATCGGGGAAAATGTCCCTACTTGCTCAATAAGGAAGGGAGGAGTCGATTCATATAAACTTCTCCCCTTTTTCGTTAAACTTTTATATGAAGGAGGATTACCGTTTTCAACTATGCTTACGTTTAAACCTTTTTCTGAAGTATTATAATTAAGCTTTTCAGCTACATAGTAAATGGATGTCTCTCCTCGATCAGAAGCAAAATCAGATGCTGACTCTATATTAAAATCATTATTTATTTTAAGAGCGGTACCGTCAAAAGGTTTTTGAAAAGAAGAAAGATCTAAATTATATTCGGATGTAGTTACAGGCTTTTTCTTAATCAATTCTGCCATTACGTCCTCTTTATTTTGTAGGTTTGCTGACATAATCCATTCTTGGTCAGAAACTTCTAATTTTCTTCTATAGTTTGAAAGTTTGATATCCAGTTTGTCTACTTTTAATTTCATCATTATTGGAATATTAATATCTTTTCTTTGAATGACTTTAATAACTGGCATATCCCCAATGTTTTTGGTTATCATATCGAGTTCAAGAGGGTTTACTTCATTTTTTAATTCTGAGTAATCAACATTCGTTAGTTTATGCTCACTTTCAATATCGATTGCTGATAACAAATGATAAGTTGCAGGCAGCATTACATCCATACTGGCTCCTATGGCTGATTCATTTGGAATAACCTTTAAATACTCTATATATCCTGGTGATGATTCTTCGAAATAAACTAGATTTTGTGGCTTACTTATTGGATACTCTTTTTGTCCATCTGATGTATAAAACTCGAAGGTATATCTTGTAGGATCATCTAATTTTGGAAATTGGACGGTCAGCTTTTTACCACTGAAATAACCAATTGAAGCAACTGGCGCTGCCACTTCAACTGCAGGATTTTGTTTGATTCTTTCCCATTCTTTAATAGATATACCACCTTGACTATCACCTATGTAATTTTCTTCTACCATACCAACTTCTTTTTCTACTTTTGTTCTTGAATGACTTGGTCTTACTAGAATATCATAAGTGCCTCTACCTTGTTCTGCAATTGAATTATCAACAGCTAATTTTGTTTCATTTGTGTTTTGAAAGCCTATTGGTATCAGTAGGAAAATTCCAAAAAGAGCTAAAATGATTGTAAAGGAAACCAACTTCCTGCTAATTATTCGATTCCAAACTAAACGCATCATTTTTTTTCAACCTCTCTTCCAAAAAACCATTAGATAACCTGTATACTAAATCTCCTCGATTTGCCACTTCTTCATCATGCGTCACCATTATGATTGTCTTACCAGAATTTTTAAATTCGCTTAATAAATCTAGAATTATATTACGATTATTAATATCTAAATTCCCTGTTGGTTCATCACAAATGAGAACGTTAGGATTTGCTATTAGCGCTCGTGCTATCGCAATTCTTTGCTTTTCTCCTCCAGATAAGGCTTCGGGTAATCTATTAAACATTTGCTCTTTAATTCCCACTATTTCTAATAGGTTTTTAGCTTTAGCGTATAGGGATTTTTTGGGCTCATCATAAATTAAGGGCAATGCTACATTATCCAATACTGAGTAATGCGGTAAGAGTTTGAAATCTTGAAATATAAACCCAATATTAAGTCTCCTATACTCACTTTTCACTTTATCTTTTAGACTATAAATATTTATTCCCTCGTAAATAATTTCACCATCATCGGGTTGTAAGAGCCCCGCAACACAATTTAAAAATGTCGATTTTCCGGTGCCTGAAGGACCAATTATCGTACACCACTGGCCTTTATGAATACTTAAAGATATGTTATTAATTATTTTCACTTTTTCCGAAAGGTGGGTATAAGTTTTACTTAAGTCTCTGATTTCTATCATGGAATTTCCCCTCCAATTTCTTTTCTTTTTATGTTTCTTAAATTATTCCAAGACCAATCATTATCTAATAGGTTCTATTAAATAAAATATTGTATAATTTTACAATATTTTCATATTGTCAATTATAAATAAATATACAGTTTTTTGGTAGCCTCTATTATTTCAAAAACATATCATGATACTTTAAAGAACGGACATTAATTATAGAAGCAGAAGCAACATCTATAAAATATTTATCTTTCAATATGAAAAAGTACAAGAATCTGATGACGAAAATATAAAAAAACAGGAGATAACCAATAAACCTAATCAAAATAAACAATGGCCAAAAATCGTTAGTAACTTACACAGTGTGATGGCAGGAAAATCAGCATATGAACTAGAAGGTATTTAGTTGTAAAACAGAAGATGATGTCACTCTAATTGAAATAAAGACAGGACTAGAGAATAATGAAGATACCCCAATAATAATAAATGAGATAAAAAAAGCTCTTAACTCATATTTTCTTCAAGATTCTAACTAAAATGATGATTAATAATGACAATTACGAGGTTCGTATTTACGATAAAGATATGAATGAAATTGAAAAAATAGATAAATTCACTGAAAAATAGTACGCTGAATTATAAATAAATCTATAATATATAGAGGTGATAATAATGAAGTCAGTAGATAAAAAGAAAATCCAAAATCTCTACCGAAAACAAATATCAGAAAAACGAGAAAAAGAAAAGAACTTCATCGAAACACTTTTAATTATAATTGTAGTTGGTGTACTCATCTCAATAGGCGCATTTATCGGAGATAGATAAAAAGAAATTGTCTTCCATGTCGTACCTAACTAGCTTACGAACAATCACCAATCTATTTATAAATCAGCTTGATAATTCAAAGAGAGCTTCTATTCTGGGAACACGGCTTAGAATCCACTTCACTTGCTCAGTTGCGCGAAGCGATTCAACAGTATATCACTACTTATGGACAGGTTTCGGAAAGCGAGATATTCTTGCCAAATAACGAGAAAAGGTTCGCGATTGGATTAAGGATTGTATCGAACGGGCCGTAGCAAATGGGGAGTTGCCTAATTCTACGGATATTCACATACTAGCAATCTTATTTGATACATTTCTTCGAGGAATTTCGACACAAGCTCTGGACGGTGTTCCATACCAGATAATTGATGCTGCCATAACTAAATTGATGAGCATCTGGGATACATTGTCTACTAGCTAAGCCAAGCGTTTAGAGGCTTTTTGAAGTTAAACTAAATGGCGGGCAACTTGGTTTAAAACACAAAATTTGATTAAAAATGTATTTTAAATGTTAACTTTTCTATTAAATAGAGCTTCAACGGACTTGTTCAACTGCATTACTTGTACATGCACACCTTATAGGATAAAAATGAAAAAACCTTTGAGTGATTGTTCATTAAACAAGAAGCTCGATTTAATACATAAATACACTATTCTTTCCAGTTTAGATTTTCCACATGCCAATCGACAATCTGGTTTGGGTGGATAGAGTTTTTTTGTTTTGTGACAAACTCCAATCCATATAGAGGTCCGTTGGTAACCACTAATAAGTCTTCTTCATTTTTCATTTGAATTTCATCATTAAATTTTCTTTTATTAAAGCTTGAAATCTTATACGTTTTATTTTGAGAGAAAATCAAACCTTTTCCATCATATCCCGCACCTGTGTCATCTTCATTAGCATCTAATAGCTTAATTTTATTTGACTCAGTGTTCAAAAGAAGCAATCCTTCAGGTGAGTTGTGAATGGTATATTCAAAAAATGCTACAATTTCATCATCAACCGGTTTTAAATGTCCAATAAATTGAAATTGTGTTTTATAAGTTTCCAGTTTTCCACTCTTTAAATCTAAATTTTTGATGATTGCTTTATCATCGTATTTCCTATTATCTATATACCACATTTTATTTTCTGAAAAACAGAGTGACTCATTTGGATAATGGACTGTTTGTATTGTATCAATTTTCTTTTGATTACCAGTAACAATATCATAGCCAATAATTGTTGCAGAATATGTACCTAATTTCATTGTGTCACTCTCATTGTTACTCGGCTCTTGGTTTACGATTTTTGTGTTGTCTTCCTCTATCCAATAAATTGTTTGATTTTTAATGAAGGCCGCATTAATATTTCGCTTCTCCGAATCTTTATACGTTTTAATGACCTTTTCCTTTTTAATATCGTAAATCACCAATTCATTTAAATAGTCAACACCATTATTATCTAACCATATAACATATTGGTCATTTGCGGTTATATTACGAACCCCTCCCCCTTTGAACTTTGTATCATAAATCTGCTTTGTTTCGCCATCCTTCTTGTCAACTTGAAGTACTTTTCCTAACATAGTTTCATCCTTCATAATTGACGTAAAGAAGTGTCGTTTTGTATTTGCTACATTGAAAAGTGAATACTCGTCACTGGTCGTATAAGTAGTACGATCTTTATGATGATTAATGGCAAATGAAATTTCCGTATTAGACTTTTTGGAGTAATATATATATACACTTATACTCATAACTAAAATAATAATGGCGAAAATAAATTTATTTTTTTTCATAATTCTCCTCTAATAGATGAAGACCGGATTTGGACTACTTAAGTTTTTTTCGTACATTGCTTTTGTCAATGTTCCTTTTTTTCCTTTTCCAGTGCCAATAGGTTCCCACCATTTTGTAAAATGTTTACCATTTGTATCATATAAATAAGCTTGATGTTCATCAGCTACCTTCTTTACTGATCCAACAGTTAAGTAGTGACCTGATTTTATATTAGGGTTAACATTTTTATAACCATCTAAATAATACTGATGAACCAACACAATAGGTGCATTTGATTTTTTCTTTAACACACCATCTAATCTAGTTACAACTTTATTTGCTGCATCATTTCCAAATTCTTTTAATATACCAGTTTATTGACATTATTCTTGAGATAAATACAACCAATTTTTTTCATCAATTGATTGGATTTTATACTTTGAACCAACTATATCTAACATTCTTTGATAAGTTTTAATATCCCAAGAATCGTCCACATGTTCATATAAGTCTTTTTTTATAAATTCTTGAGTAATATAGTTTGTTACAGAACTAGTGTTAACTAATTCTCCAAAAAACTGTCTTAACATAATCGAATCCTCTTTTTCTAAAGGTTCATCTGATAGGAGATAAATTCTAAATACATTAACAATTTCATTTATATCTTCGTCATCTAAAAAACAAAGTGGCTCTAACTTTTTATCTTCCTCTGTAAAGGGTCCTCTAGTATCTTCAATAATGACATACGCCAGCATTTTGTTATCTTTAAAGAAACGAAAAACTTCTAAATCTCGTAATCTTAGTTTTCTATCGATCGAAATCATTTTTTTCACCTATCCCAATATGAATTTATGACCTGCAGTAATATCTATACATAATCTTCAGTCTAAACAGATTCCCCTTCTGAAACTATAAAAAACAGATATTTTCTTATTGAACTAACCTGCTCCTTCAGTACGCCTAATGTGTCAAATGCGACATAAAACCTCTACTTCTCTTATTGAATTTAGTTGAATAAAAAAGAGCTGTCTGAACAGCTCAAAGGTCTTATTACTAAACAACCCGTTAGTTGAACAAGCACTTTAGTTTCTAAATAAAGCGATATTTACGTGAAGATTGTGTGATAACCAAAATAATCGTTAAACCAACAACTAGATACCACATTATTTTAAAAGGAACTATGAATATTAATACACCAAATAATATAGCTGTTAAAGTACTAACTGTAATTGATTGTACACTCGTAAATTTATCTTTAATAAAATAAAATAAAGTGAATGGTAGTGCTAAAGTAAATATCGGAATATAAATTGTTATAATAGATGTTTTAATGAGGGAAATTGAAAGTACTGCTATTATGAAACCTATTGACGTAGTAAGCGTTCTTCCTACAAATGCTTTACATGAAAAATAGCCGTATAGCAGAATAAATATAATAGTTAAACTAGCACAAATTCCCGTTATTAAAACAAATGAATGGCCTATGAAGAAAGCTGACATTGAGAAACAAACTAAAGAAACGAATGGCAACAGCAATATTGAAGGATTTTGCGCTTTTTCTATATTCATTATATTTGTAAAACCTACAAGAAATAATAAAGTAAATGGAATCGTCAAATATCCTAATTCGATGTGATTACCTAGATTAATATGACTAACCTCAAGTTTGCCGACCATTATTATAACAAGTGATGCATAAACTTGACCAATCAACCCCCAAATGCTTGATAAATTAAAAGCTTGAGTAAGCTTATTCGTAATTACTATTGAAACGATGCCAATTAATAAAGATAAATATAACAAATTTTCCCATCCCAAAATAATCTTTTTCATTTTTCGATATTTACTAAATTATGTATACACCATGTTCCACTATCCTGCTCGTTAGTTCAATAAGAAAAAGAGTTACCTAAGCAACCTTTGATCTTCAACAAAAGCCCCCGTTAGCTTAATAAGGAACTGCCTTCTTTTTATTTTTGATTAGATACATTACCCACCAAACAAGTAGATATAAAAAAGCAATGATTACAAAAATAGACCAGAAAGAACCTTGTTGTAATTGAGTAACTAAATGTTCAAACTCGTTAACTCCTTTTTCTCTCCCGATACTGTTTGCAAAGCTAATTATCGGAACACTTACTGCAAAAACGATAGTAATAACGGATAAACTTACCATTTTCATTCGAATAACATTAAAAATTGCAGTTCCAAACGTCGTTATTAAAAATAAGTAGTAAATTATCCAAAACCATTTTGGTAGACTCTCCCAATACATTTTTCCACCCCGTTCAATTTTCAATTAATTTCACTCTTAAATCCAAGTGAGGAGATTAAAAATTTCTACACTAATTTAAGTAAACTTCGCCTTTACTTTTAAACGTCTGATATGAACATAGGTTCCAATTATAAATAATTTTTCCATAATGAGTAAACGAAAATCCGATTCTGCTTATTGAACTAACCTGCCCCTTTAGTTCAATAAGCAAAAAAGAGCTGCATATGCAACTCAATGATCTTCAAGGAAAGCACCCCGTTAGTTGAATAAGCACTGTTAAACTTTTTCATATCTACCCAATTTCTTGATGGATTTAGGAACGGAACTATATGTTATAGATTTCTTTTTAAAGACGCACGTCTTGTTTTCCCCCTAATTCCACTTAGTAGGAGTCTCGTCAGATTTATGCGGATTTACAATGTCCATTAAATGCTTTCCCAATCTCGCTTTGGGGACCTCTGTGCTGTTTAATAAAAATAGAGCTGAAAATTCTAAGGTTCACGGGTTACTTTTTTTGCTAATGCAATGTAAGCCCCTAACATAGCTAGTATTATTCCTATAATCAGATTAATAGAAAGAGTTGATTCCCCCATCATAACGCTGGCAAAGCCTCCAATCGCCGGGAACATTGCAACCATATAACTACTTTCAGCAGCACCCACATTTTTAATCAAATATAAATAAAATAACCACGCTACAAATGAAGCTAAAATAGCTAAATAGAGTAATCCAATCCAATAATTTATAGAACTTGGTAAACTAATGTCTTTTCCACTTACTAACGTTATCAGTGTAATTAAAATAATTGCTGAAAACATTCCAATGGTGTTAGCTGTAATCGGCTCAATTTTCTTTTTATTATTATAATAAGACAAGGTATCACCAACTGAAGTGATAACCGTTCCAACGAAAGCCAAAATAATTCCTAAAATAAAGTTTGAAGAAATAGTATGAATATCTGAATATAAAATAATGATTACGCTTAGTAAGCCTAGCGAACCTCCTAGGTATATTTTACGTTCTAGTTTTGTTTTAAAAACTATGCTTAGAAAAATAGGTGTGATAATAGCTTTTAAAGAGAAGATTAACGTTACTAAAGCAGCCGTACTATAAATCGTACCGTAGTAAAGTAATAAATAGCTTATTGCAAAGTTACAGACGCCGAAGCCAATAACTGTTAAAAAGTTAACATTTTCTTTTAGAATCTTTATTTTCTTTATCTTCAACAATATGTAGAAAAGAACAAATGCAATAATTGATCTGTATAATAATGATGCTTCTAGTGGAGCTTCTGTTCCTTGAATTTTAACGGCTATAAAATTCAATCCCCATATAAGCATACATGCTATGTACATAAAATAATTCAAGTAAACCATTTCCTTTATATATAAGAATCGTATTCTAAAAATCTCAATAAACCCTCGATATACATTACATAATATTCCATATTATAATATAGAATGTAGCGATACGAAATTATTTTAAATATAACAAAAATTAAGCTGTGTATTAGTAATCTTTTGTTTCGTTTTAGTCCTCAACTTGAATTTTCACATCCATTCGCTCCATAAAACTCACAAACCAAAGCCCCTTATTCCTTTCCATTTTTTAATATGTCCATGACAATTCACGTTATTGCTATACTGATTTAAGCAGTTCATGACATTATTTCAAGTATGTTTTCAAAAAAATAAAGAAGAGGGATTAGCATGCAGATTATTATTTCCAACAGTCCAAAGGAGCCGATTTATGAACAAATTACGAGTCAAGTTAAGTCGTCTATTTTAGCAGGTGAACTACAGGAGGGGGCAGCAATACCTTCTATGCGTAACCTCGCAAAGGATTTACAAATTAGTGTTATAACGACGAAACGTGCCTATGAAGAATTGGAGAAGGCGGGCTTTATCTATTCCATTGTCGGGAAAGGTTCTTTTGTCGCAGAGCAAAATTTAGAGGCTATAAGAGAGAAGAAGCTAAAGGTCATTGAGGAGCAATAGTTGCTTTGTATCTGTTGCTTCAAGAACGTACCACTTTCCCTTTTTATACTTATTGGAATCCTGGCACATATATATATTCATCATATGGCAGATTATCTCCCCAAACATCATAGCCCATCTTATAAATTTCTATCATATCCTCTTTTGTTGCTTCCCTAATTTTTTTCAAAGTACCTCTCCTTGCTTTATACGGTTTATACATTCTTTTCGACATTAAGGTTATCAAGACCTCTATTCTAATTGTGCTAAACGGCCCCTTTAATTGAATAAAAAAAAGCTGTCTGGACAGCTCGACGAATTTGTACTAAAGCACCCGCTAGTTTAAGAAGAACAGAGACGCTTATTAAACAATCGCGTCCGTTTGTAAAAACCTTCCGATTTTATTTTTTGGTCACAATTAGAGCCCTTTTCTATAACCAAAAAACACGTATCCACTCAGACATAACTGAAGAACGCTCAAAACTAAAAACGGACCATTTACTATATATGATTCCTCTAAAATAATGCGCTGAAAAATCAAGCTAAACAAGAAAACTGCTCCCATAATGGCAGATACATACCACGAACTGTTATGCCTTTTTTTAAAACTAAACACCGCCGCTAGTATGTTACCCAGTCCAAATATGATAATTGCAAGAACCCCAGGCATAACCCAACTATCAAAAGGGAGCCTGGATGCCCAACTATCAGGATATTCCTCAGCAAAGATTCCACTACTTGACATCACCATTTGGACTCCGAACCAAATTGCACCTGTCGCCAAAAACAAATCATAAATGCCCAACATTCTTGCTCTTATTGTTTGCTTCATCTTTTTTACCCCCCATAGTTTTCTTAAAAACCTCCTGCGATATTCAACAATCTGGACCCATTGTTGAACGCAAGTTAAATTAATCTGCCCCTTTACTTTAATACGTTTCAAACATACTAAAGTTCCAATTTTATATAAATTTTCCATATAAAATTATCTAATATCCATTTTCTCTTATTGAACTAATCTGTCCCGTTAGTTCAATAAGAAAAAAAGAGCTGCCTAGGCAACTCAATGATCTTTAAGTAAAGCACCCGTTAGTTGAACAATAGCTATCTTTTAAAGGCAATAAATTTATTATTGTACTTCTTACACTATAAGCTTTAATATACCGTCTTTGTACTCAAATAAATAATCATTCTCTTTTTCTAACAGAACAGGTAAGTACTGAAATACCATTTCAGCAACCCCTAAGTTATTCGGGTTAATTATCCAATCTATTTGTTTCCAATCGAGAATCCCTTCTCTTGTTTTTTGTATGGGTTCATTCCCTAATGTCGCATCTACTTCGAATAAGTACACATATAACCCATCTTTTTCCCCATCACTTTTATTCCATGTAATTACACCTTTTGAGTAATATTTGTTTACTTGGATACCTGTTTCCTCAAACACTTCACGTATTGCACCTTCATCAGCTTTTTCTCCTGCTTCATATTTACCGCCTACCCCGTTCCACACACCCATAATTGGTGGCTTTTCACGATTCAGCATTAGGATTCGGTCATTACTTTTCAAAAAACATACATTATATTTAAACACGACATCATCTCCACAATTAAATTAATTCATTATACTTCAACTAATATTGAACTAATTGCCCCGTTAGTTCAATAAAGAAAAAAGAGCTGCATATGCAACTCAATGATCTTCAAGTAAAGCACTCCTTAGTTTAAGTACAATTCTTCACACTCTCTCTTTCAAGGTAAGAAAAAAACTACCCTATTTATTTTAAAAATGTATCGCACATCCATTCATAAAATTTTTCCTTCTCTTCAAATTGTGGATAATGCGCTGATTGCTCAAAAGTAATAAATTCTTTTTTATTGGCTTCAATCATATCAAAATATTTTTTTGCTTCATTTGACGTAGTCATATAATCATATTTACCCATAACAAAATAAACCGGTAATTCAAGTTTCGTTTCGTTAGTAGGTAATGAATTTTTTAATATGTCCTCTAACAAAAACTTCTGAGAATAGGCCAACCCACGATTATAACGGATTAGATCTAATAAGTTATACTCACTACTGAGTAATATACCTAAGTTATCTCCATCGGGGTTATTAATGAGTCTGACACTTCCGCCATATTTCATAACATAATTCCGTGGGGTAAACATATCGCCATTTTTAATTTTTTCAGTTAACCCTTGTAAATATAAAACATCATCCGTATTGCCAGCTTTTTGAGCCTGCTTAATAACGTAGTTTAAACTTTCAATCTCGCTTTCTACTTGATTACTCATTTGTCCAATACCAATATATGCTTCATACTTCTCAGGAGCTTTATGGGCAGCCTGCGTGCCAATATATGTACCATAAGAATGACCAATTAGTATTACTTTTTCTTTGCCGAGCCGTTCTGATATATAATTCGTCAAAGCCAATAAGTCCTCCACCAGTAAGTCTGACGAAAGATTAGAATAGTCCTCAAAAAAATGATAGGATTTTCCACTTGCTCGCTGATCGTAATTAACAACCGTAAATTTAGTTTCCAGTAAGTCTTGGTATTTTTCTGCATATGGTATTTCCGAGCATCCAGGTCCTCCATGGACAAAAATTATAACAGGATTATCCTTATCAGTGCCACGTATCATTATTCCATGATTACTTCCATTTATCTCTACTTGTTCTAATGCACTTATACTGTTATCACCTTTTATATGCGAAGTCCAAGTAGGGTAAAAAAGTGCTATGATTAGTCCTATTATAATAATGGCTCCGATATATTTTATTAGCTTCTTTATGGTTTTCATCTGTTCTTCCCTTTCTTCTCATTTTTTTGTAAGTTGAATTGTCGAATCTTTATTTACGTCTTCTCCAACTTCATCAAAAATACATACTGTATTGATTTGAGCATGCTTTTTGACATCTATTATTAATTTTATTTCCAGACGTGTTGATTAATTGATTTTTACCATTACTATTAAAGTAGAAAGTTGATTTCCCTAACTAACATGCCTGTTTCATTTCATATTTCCACTCTACAGATGAAAGGTCATATACTGTAGTGTCAATAAGTCATTTATAAGTCATAACTATTTTGAAAAAATGACTAATTATGAAGATTGGCTATAATCTAATAGGCGATCCACGTAAGATTTTTTGAATGGTGGACCTTATGAATTGCCCATGATGTAAACAAATTCAAAATAACATTCCAGTTCGTTGCAATTAAAAAAGAGTGAAGACAAAGTTAATTTGACTTTGTCCACACTCTCTTACTTCAATATTTCTTATCTTCTATAAGACTCTCTTCCATTGCTTTCATAATAGCTGAGGATCTGTTTTTAACATTTAATTTCGAATAAATGTTAGAGACATAATTTTTCACAGTTCCTACTGAAAGAAACATCTTTTCTGAAATGTCTTTATTGGATAATCTTTGAGTTAAACATTTTAATACTTTTAATTCTTGATTATTTAATTCATATGGGTTTTTCATAGAGTTATGGTCAAGTTGTTTCGAGTGTTCGTTTTTAGTTAATTGTATCTGACCAAACACCTCTTTTGCTAATTGTTGAGGAATGAGGGAACCTCCGTGATACACCATTTTAATTCCCTGAACCAAAAATTCAGGATCAACAGCCTTTAATATGTAACCCTCTGCACCAGCATTTAAGGCATTCAAAACGTGTGTAACATCTTGAAAAGTAGTAAGTATAATAATTTTTATATTGGGCCATCGTTTTTTAATTTCTTCTGTCGCCTTTACACCATCCATCACCGGCATTTGAATATCCATTAGAAGAATATCAATATTTTCCCTTTCACATAAAGCAATGGCCTTCTCTCCATTTTCCGCAGTTCCAATAATCTCAATATCAGAAATGCTTTCAATTACAATTTTTAAGCTCTTTCTTAAAATCTCTTGATCTTCGACGATTGCCGCTTTTATCATGATAATGACACTTCCTTTGCCGTAGGTATGTGACACGTTATCCTCATACCAGCATTCAATTTCGAATAAAATTCCACTGTACCTGCCAATGCCGATATTCGATCTTTCATTGAACGTAAGCCAAACCCTAAATGCAATTCACTAAAGCCCATTCCATTATCTTCAATAAGAACAATCAATTCTTCTTGATTAAACGAAATAGTTACATTAATAATGGTAGCCTGCCCATGTTTTTTCGCATTTGTAAGCCCTTCTTGTATACAACGAATAATGGCAAACTTTATCCTTTCGCCTACTTTGGTCGCTTCTCCTTCGACAATCAGTTTTATATCCGTTGATGTATGTTTCATAAAATCAACAATCAATTCTTGCACAGATTCAATAAGTGTTTGATGAGTCATGGGCGACATCTGGTGAATTGTCTTTCTCACATCATGCAATCCATCTCGTGCTAAATCCGAAATCTCTTTTATACTTTTTTCTGCTTCTATTTTATCTGCCCGATATAGAAAAGGAAGAGCATCTAAACTCGTTATGACTGATGTGAAAATATGGCCTACTGTATCATGCAAATCTTGTGAAACTCTATTTCGTTCTTCCTTAATCGTCAGTTCCTCAATCTTTTTTGAGTAATATTCCAAGTCCTCGTTTTTTTCCTCAATAGAAGCAATTAACGTTTTATTGGCGTTATTGACAATGGTCATTCTTCCTAAACATAACCCGATACCATAAAAAATAGTTGTATCAATGAAGCGAGCAAAGAAACCCTCATCAGCGAAGAGATCGCCGGCCAATGTGCCAGCAAAAAAAATAGAAATATATAAGAAAGGTCCTAACCAAATTAACGGCTTCACTTGACAAGCATAAGCTACAGTAAGCATAGGCCAGAATAGAAAACCGTAAGTCTCTGATATTTCATATTGGATCGATAGGTAAATAAACGCTGAACCCGTTAGCAATACCTCGGCAAATACATACTTTGGGAATTTTATAAGCCCGGGCCTATAAAATAGGTGAGGTATTATGTATAAACTACTAGCCCACAAAAGTAAAATCCACTTGTTCAAACCTGTCGTACCTATGAATATCAAGTAGCCAATATTCGTAATCCATATTGTACGAATGAGAAATAGAACATAGTCCAACCAATGCCATTTCCTTTGTTCCCTTACTGCATTCATACTTTTATATCCCCCAACTTCCGCGTCTATACCATCATTCCTAAAATTACTTTGCCATTCTCGTTCGTATAATTGATTATGTTTAGTTTATCTTCAAGGGAGAAACTTGTATAGTTCTTCTTTAAAGCTTCCAGGCATAATAATGATATTTTCCCACCCAAAATGTAATCACTTCAATACTTTTTTGAGAGATTTAGCAATAATATCAATATTTCTATTAAAGCACCCTTTAGTTTAAGTACATTATTTCACAAACTTACTTTGAATTAATATGAACATTCTTTACAGGAATGCTGCCCCTTTAGTGAAATAAAAAAGAGCTGCCTAAACAGCTCAAAGATACTCTAAACTCTATGCTACTTTTTGCACCTCCATTTCTTATTGTAATAATGTACCTCGATAGTTCTATAAGATATTGGAATAAGGTTCCATACTTATTGTTTGGCTAACTAAGAAAATGAATCAGGGTAGCGAGCTAAAAATTGAATCATTTCATCTGAAATTTCCCATTTAAATATTGCAGTCAGTGTTGGGTTTCTAAAAAATGAATTCACAGCATTATGATTAAATTCTGTATTGTAAGTTTCAAATTGTTCAGTAACATTTTTTGCTCTAAGGCGCTGAAGATCGACAGATTGAGAAAGTGATCCATTGGCAAAATCAAAATCAACCATTTTTATAGTTTTTCTCTCGGTATTTCGGTTGGTATAAGCATGAACTTCCATTCGGTTAATATCATACACAAGACTAAAGACTGTATCCTCACGCTTTGCAGAGTTTAATACTTCGAAAGCAAAATCAATTACATCGACATGATTTGAATTTTCTTGCATTCTTTTCGAAACTGTTAATAGTCGTTGCATTGAGTTCTTCTGATATTCATCACAATCAGACCAATTTGTTTTTCCACTCTCGATTTCTTTCAACGCTTCCTCATAAGGGGAATTTACCATTATAGGAATAACCAGGTCCCCTTTGTATAAGGTCATTTTTCCATTTAAAAATTCTATTATTGCTCGATTTCCACTTCTATCTGCAATCAGATAGTGTAATTTAGAAGTACTCTGGTCAATCCGAATGGACGGGGCTGCTTCCAGGACTTCTTGAACTGTACTACATGTATCTAACAAATATTGAATCCATTGTAACTCGTTTATCGCAGGACGTACGTCAGAAGCAGGATATTCAGTTTGCCAAAGAGTGGTCTGTTCCACAACAAGACCTTTTTCATTAATACCGCCATTCGGATTTTCTTTTCCTATCTGTGAAACGGTCAAACTTCCAAAAGCAGAGACCCAAGAAGCTGGGTGAGTGGGTGGCATCATTAAAGCAGTCTTTCGAACACCACGTTGGTTTGTAAATAAATAAACCCCATCGTAGATCACATCTTGATTCTTACAAACAAAATAGTCACCGTTTTGTTTGATTTGAAAAGCTGTACTCATGTATTTTCCTCCTTCGAATTTAGTAATTGTTCAAGTAAGAAATAATTTCCGTTTTCCATTTGATCTAAAAAAGTTTCGCAAATTCTACAGGTTTGTTCCTTGTTTTGACTAACTATGGTATCAAACCTACTAATTAGGATATACTTTTCTTTTTCTGTTTGAAGAAAAACTAATTTTTCACGATACTCTTCAATTTCAACTTCGTTCTCACCTTCATCTAACTTTTGATTAAGGAAAAGAATTTGAATATCAATCTTCTTTTCTTGTGTTAGTTCTTGTAATTAATTTTTTTCATCGATTAATAAATTTGCCTCAATCTTAAAATACTCAGCTAAAGATTGTAGCCTCTCCTTAGGAACAGGACGACGCTTTTTAACCCAATCAGAAAATTGTTGTGGAGTAATCCCTGCAGCCCTACATACATTAACATACGAAACTTGATTGATTAGAGCCAAGTATTGTAAGACTGTTATTGATTCTTGAGAATTCATTTTCATCTTAATCACCTCATGACATAATATATGTCATTCATAACATCGACGTATATTATGTCAATTAGAATTTTGAATTTTTGAAATATTTTTGTTCCACTTTCTCAAAAAATTGAAATAAACCAGGTTATGAACTAACCTGCCTCGTTAGTTCAAAAAGAAAAAGGCTCTACTCCTTATTGAAGTAAAGCGCCCGTTAGTAAAAAATCATTTGTTTATTAAAGTAAAATCTTCGCTATTTCCATTCCAATCTACTTTTATTACTAACTCATCTTTTACAGTTGTAGATTGGCTATTCGAGACCGATAATTTATATATATATATGCCTTCTTTATTTAAAGATGCATCATTCTGACTAAAATCAAATACTCCGTTATTTTTTGTTTCAACATAGTAACTAAAAGCTTCAATATCATGAATGCTATGCCCTTTGTAGTTTATCTGAATTTGATATGTTTCGTCTCCGTCAGTCTGATTAACAGTTACTTTAGAGGACCAATTTTCACCCTCTCCAACAAACATTAAATCATTCTCATTTGCTTGACATGCAAACAATAATAGGATTACCAAAAAAATAGTTGCTAAAGTTAATTTTTTGACAGAAATCACACCCCTCAATCAATTAGTTTTATCACAACTTCCGTAATACCTTTATTCACTAAACTGCCCTTTAGTTGAATAAAAAAAGAGCCGTTTAGACAGCTCATAGAACTTCCACTCAAGCACCCGTTAGTTCATTAAGAATTCGGTTAGAATAAATTCAGTTATCTTTTCTGCGAAGCATCTTTATAATAAGTGCGAAAATAACTATACCAGTTAAAGAACCCACAGCGTATGACCAAGAAAAGTAATCAAAGATAAAGTAAATTATTAACATACTAACAAAATATCCTGCTGAAAAACCTATTAAATATTTTATCAATTTCACTTCCCTCTTCTCTCAAAATATTACATATACTTTATCATAAAACATGTGTTTCTTGTTCAACTTTCCTGCCCCTTTAGTTCAATAAGAAAAAAAGAGCTGCAGATGCAACTCAATGATCTTCAAGTAAAGCACCCGTTAGTCTAAGTATGATTCTTCACAAACTAATATTTATCTCTCAAGATATTTAATAATCCAACACTAAATATTAAAGTACCCACTAACATAAATGAATGTATGAATCCATTTAATATGGGAACATATTCTCCAGTTAAGTTTTCATTAGAATACACTACTTTAATTGAGAAATATCCTAAAGGTGTGCTTAAAATTATTACGATTAGCCCCAATATGAAATACCACACTTGATTCTTCACAAACTATTCCCCCTTTTATAGTGAATTATTGAACTAACCTACCCCGTTAGTTGAATAAAAGAAGAGTTGTCTGAACAACTTAAAGACCTTCTACTAAAGACCTTGTTAATAACAAGTTAATTTATATCTCCAAGATAAACTGGTGAATTTTCACCAGTTAAATATCCAATTATATATTTTCTTAACTCCTTTGGGTATAGCCTGTAATTTAATAAATCCTCAATACGAATCCACTCAACACCTACCTGATGATTATCAGGATTTGTTGGTTTTATTGGAATTTCAGTTCTGCTTAGCTGACATAAAAAATAATATTCTATTTGATGAACGACTAAATCAAATTCAGCGTATTCATGATTTTTCCCTATATACTCCCTGATATGTAATAATTCTTGGATATCTATATTAAGCCCAATTTCTTCCATACAATCTCTTTTTAAAGTGGTATGGAATGTTTCACCATAGTCTTGTCCTCCACCAGGACAAAGAAAAAAATACCCCTCGTCATCTTGGTTTTTAGTTAATAATATTTTTTCCCCATCCAAAATAATTGCCTTTACTGAGTTTCTAACTTTCATGTCTTTCCCTCCTTTCTTTTTTCTATATCCAAATTATAGCATTTCTTAATCAACTAGCCTGCCCCGTTAGTTCAATAAAAAAATCACTCGAGAAGGAAATAATACCCTATATAATTAAATACGTTTCTGAATCCTATATTTTCTGCAACTGCAATAGACGGCTTATTCACCTCCATACAATCCCAATACGGAACCAGATTACTTTCTAAGCAATCTTTTACAACACTATGGGCTAATTTTTGAGCTAATTTTTTTCCTTGATACTCCTCTAAAGTTTCAATACTTATACAGTGTACATTTCCAACGACAAAACCTGAAAAACAAACACTTACAATTTCATTTTTGTAAACAATACAATAACCAATACCATCATTAAAGAAACTCTCAGGTGAAGCCCAAAACTCTAAAATTTTAGAGTGTAAAAATTCAATGTTTTTTATTGGACCATCATTATTATCAAAGAAAGTATCAGAGATTTTTACAACTTCATATCCTTGTTCAATAGCAGGTTCATTGGTAGCTTTATAATCAACTTTATGTACTTCATAAACCCGCTGATTCCAGCTTCCTAACTTACGGTGTTCAAACACTTTTTCGATAGTCTTATTCCATTTTGTGTGGTTACCAATTCCTTCAAAGCAATTTAATCGGACTTTCTTTGCTTCTGGTATGATCACTCTATCAATAAAATTGTTTAATTCATTATTAAACGCTTCATTTTCTGCATTTCCAATAAAGAGAAATCCATCATTATTCCCTAACCAAACGAATCCAGAGGTAGGGGAAACGATATTATCTACAAATACACGACCAGGATTAACTCCTTCAATTACCGCTTTTATTTCCAATTGCCCCTTTTCATTTACTATATCTCTACACTTATAAAAATCATTTTTATTTAATTCAGAAATCATACGCTATTTCTCCTCCCTAAACATTTCCAATCTAATTCTACCACAATTAACAATATATCCCTTATCCAATTAAACTGCCCCGTTAGTTGAAGAATAAAAAGTATTGCTTTAGCACAATCATAAAAAACTGACTATCCATACACTATTCTGCAAAATTGTCACTCTTGTAGTATAAAAAAACGCTTTACTCTTAACTGGAGTAAGCGTTTTTTTGGTTTTTCCCATTCATCAGCAAATTTCAATAAAAAAATTCTATAATTTTCTCCGAATTAAATTCTTTTATAAAGTTGTTTATATCTAGTTTAGTATATGCATCTAATGACTCGTCATTTTTCTCATCATAATTTTGAATGATTGTTGTAAAAGTTCTGTCTTTAATTTGGATGTCAGAAGCAGCAATACTATACATTTTTCCGTTATTTTTTACTTTTTGATTTGCAATTAACTTCCAATCTCCCAAAGATTCAATCTCCACTTTATCTGAATCTTCCACTATTCCTTCTGATTTAAAGTTTTTTTCTAATTCTAATTCTTCTATACTTCCTTCGAAAATTGAAATAAAGAAAGTAGTATTACCTTTTTTAACATTTAAATAAATTGATTTCAAACCATATTCTTGTTCCTTCATATTTTTTACTTCGTCAATCTTTTCGACATTAGATTTTAATTTTTCTTCGCTGTAGGGTAAATAATATACTTTCTCATCTATCAAATTGTAAGAGTTGTCCAAAAATCCTTCTTTAACTTTGTTAACTTCCACTTTTGACATATTCCGTTCAAGATTATAACTAAGCTCAATCTCATTTGTTACATTTGAAGTGAAAGTTTGATATTCTCCAAAATCCAGCTTTTCCTTATGGACTTTAAGCTCTTGTAGTAAATCAGAATTTGAGATTTTAGGTCTTTCTATCACAGTTTTAAGATTTTCTTCTGAGCACCCACCGATGATTGGGATAATCATAATTGTAAGTAATAACAAACAATAATGAATATATTTAGATTTCAAATATAGACCTCCTTTTTAAAATTATAACATAATTTAAAAATATCAGAATATTATTGAAAATCGAAACCACTCGGGTTTATGCTCAATTAAGCGGGAGACATAGAAAAGAGTTTTATCAAAAGTACTTTTAAATAATAAAGGGCAACGTCCATATGACGCTGCCCTTTTTACTAAAGCTACCCGTTAGTTAAATAACAAAATTAAATCCACTCAGCAAACCAAGCAACGTAATATGCAGCAGGAATAAACAATAATTGTGCCAATATTGTTCCAAAAAATTTTGAGCTAATCATCGTTAATGAGTAACTCTTTAAAAAAACATAATCACATTGCTTTTTCATTACTCTATCTGCTAAAACTGAAGCTTTTGGGTCTATAAATAATGTCAGTAAAATAGTTGCAACTCCATTAATAATTCCAGAGGACATTAATGCTGCCTGCCCATAACCTTCTGGGACTAACATGGTTGCATATAAAGAAGACAAAACTCCAATTGTAAAAACTGCGGAGACAATGACATTAAAAACAAATAACCGTTTCGGTATTGTCTTTAGTGTAATGCCCTGCAAGTATGTCAATTTAGGTACTCGAAAACACATAATAATTTTTTTAATACCTTTAATGTTAAATTGCTTTAAAAATGTTGAAACTACCGAACCTCTTTCATTAGATAATTGAATAATTGCTCTTGAAAAAATGTTAATAAAGGTAGGAAATAAAAGTATACCAAGCAATACACCAAGAGATGTTACCCCAATTAAAATCCTATACTGGTCTTCTATAAAGCCTAATTTGTTTAAATCTGGTGCCTCTGCGATAAGTTTAGCTGTTAATGGTTGTTGAATCATTGTTGAAAATCTTGAAACAATCACTAAAGTACTAAACAATGATATAGCAGTTGCAATTAATTTTACCCTTGTACCTGAAATCCGAGTAGAATAGGCTAAAGTTTCAATCGCAGTAATGATTAGTAAGAATAAAGCTATTGCAACTACTTTACTTGTAATTAACTCCATACACACCCCTCCAAAAATAATTATCTCCATTAAATTAGATTATAGCCAAAATTCAAAATATAGTTTTTCGATTTAAATATTCAACTCATTTTAAATCTAAAATTTGACGAAAGATATGGAATAATGTTTCGCGTTTAATTGAGCTAACCTGCCCCTTTAGTTCAATAAGAAAAAAAGAGCTGCATATGCAACTCAATGATCTTCAAGTAAAGCACCCGTTAGTTTAATAAATCAAAATGAGATGTATCATTAAATTTATTTACAGCATTTTGCTGAAAACTATTTTGACTCAGAATTGTAACCCCACCTACTGATGAAGAAAAATAAGCGTTAACAATCATTTCTGGCTCAAATTTCATCCACCAAGCAAGTATATAACCTAAAGTTCCTCCGTGAGTGACAATCATTAGATTTTTGGTCTTTTCAGATTCATATATCCTATCCATACAACTACAAACTCGACTATAAAATTCTCGCCAACTTTCACCATCTTGAAATTCCTGATAATCTAAATCAAATCCATTTCTTGTTCTTGGATTTCTATTTTCTCTTGCCCAATCCTTTGTCTTTCCTGCCGCAACACCAGTATTTATTTCACGCAGACTTTTATCTTTAATAACATCTAAACCTAATTCTCTACCTACTATTTCTGCTGTTTGTAACGCTCTAAGTAAGTCCGAAGAATACAGAACATAATCATCATTACTATCTACCAATTCTTTTAATTTTCTGCCTAATGTTTTTGCTTGTTTTCTACCAAATTCAGTTAAAGGAGTATCAGTCCATCCACCTGACATATTATTAATATGATGCTCCGACTGACAATGCTGTATCAAGATAATCTTGCCCATTCAATTGACCACCTTTATGAAATTTTTACTGCCTTCAATGTTATTTTACTTCAACTAAACTGCTTCGTTAGTTCAATAAAGAAAAAAGAGCTGTATATACAACTCAATGATTTTCAAGTAAAGCACCCGTTAGTGAAAAATCATAATTAAGGCTTACTATTTTTTTCCGTGGCATTCTTTAAAATCTTGAAGAAATCACTATCATTTTCGATTGTATAGTATTCGTGCGTATCAATGATACTTAGTGATTTTTTATCTGAAACAGCATACATTGCATATCCTGTATTTAATGTAATATTTATTCGGTAATCGTAATCACTTGAACCATCTGTTACTCTTTTAAATTTTGCATTTTTAAAAGCTTCTATAAGTTCCTGTTGCGTTTCTTCTGGAATTTCAATTGATGAGAATATATCCTCTGTTTCTAAATCGATACTTTCAATGCTTACAAATGGGTTTTCTGCATTTAAATCAGCATAATCCCCTAATACATCTGATGCAGAATAAGTCCTATTAGCAAAGATAATGATACCCACCATAATAAGCAATAAAGCTACAATTATGATTCCCATTTTTTTAGAATCCCTCAATATTATCTCCATATTGACACCTTCTTTTTTTATTCTTATTGAACTAACCTGCCCCTTTAGTTGAAGAAAAAAAGAGCCTTTGTTCTTTTTAAAAAAAGTTTGATCAAAAACGACACTAAATCTGTTGTTTAATAGCAAATAGAAAGAATCCATTTTGAAAGTAGATTGATCAAAATGGATTCTTATTCTGTAGATTTAAGTTGCTAATTTATTAAGAAGTTTGCTCATTTTCTAACTGTTGTTCACAATCCCAGTCGATTTCTTAATCCCCTAAAGTTATTTTTTCTTCTTTCTTAAAGATACCAACCAAAAACAATACAAGTCCTATTATGAAAATAATAGGAAAAATATAAACCATGATCAATGCTGACCAACCATCTCTAACAATTACTGCATAAGTTAATCCTATTGAAAAAGCTAAAGATGGAGAAATTGGTAACATAAGAGCAATGCCCCACACCTTATATTTTAATCCTTTCGACTTGCCTACACTAAGTTGATAAGCGATAAAAGCACCTATCAATGCAATGAAATAACCTATGCCAATCGCCATTCTTAACCCCCTTAATTGTTAAAACCAGTATAACCTCATCCCAAATTGTTCCTCCGTTAAATAGCCCGTTTGCTGAACTTAGGATTTCTGCATATCAATTAAATTGTATCAAACTTTTTTTGGGATTATCTTACTTTTTTAAAAAATGATCAAACTGTATTTCAAAGCCACAGTCGTCTGAACAGCTCAATGTACTTTAACTAAGCCCCTCAGTTCAATAAAATGTATTATAAGAAAAACGTAAAAGGATAGAAAATATAATAATCATCCACATTATGGACTAAAAAACTCCATCAAGGATATGTTATACCGCATATCACGATTGAAGTGATGATAGGTACCACATAAGACTTGTGTTTTTTATATAACCCAAGATTCACAGCTATTCCAATCAACAATACAAAAATTGTAGGTAATACTACATATAAACCAACTGAAAAACCGCCAAGAAAACTGATGAAGTAAAGTAAAAAAGCAAAAATATAAAACCTAATTGCCATCTTCGTCATTGGTTTCACGACCTCCATTTACCTACTTATTAAACTATCCTGCCTCGTTAGTTGAATAAAAAAGAGCTGTCTGAACAGCTCAGTGATCTTCAAGTAAAGCACCAATTAAAGCTACGCTTGATGAAAATAGATTCCATAAGATATGAAGAGTAATTGGAACTAACAATCTGTTAGTTTGATAATAACTGTAAGTATAAACGATTGATAACCAGAATAATAAAGGAAAACTTGGTAAAGTCATATGCCACCCTGCGAAGATTACTGAGGTGAAAATAATACTTAATAAAATAGTGAATTTCTTTGAAAATGAGGCAAATATAATTCTTCTGAATATTAACTCTTCTAATATCGGTGCTATAAAAACAAAGGGAATAACTATCAAAGGGATAGCTTGTGTCATTTTCGAAGAATTAGATACTTCAGACTTGTAAAACAAAGGTGTTATTGTAGCAATGACTATAAAACCAACTATCGCAATAAAAAACCATTTGATAATTGCATATATTGATTGTTTAACCGTTGATTTTCTTTTTTCAAATACCATTAGTTTTATATCGTCTCTCAATAAATATAAAGTTATTAACAATAACAATGGGGAAAGAGTAAAATTAAGTATAATCACTAAACTTCTCGGATTATTAAATATCAAAGTGATTACATCACCTAAAATTACTACTCCAAAGTAAATTATCAATGCATATACATGATTTTGTTTCATTTATACCTCCACTCAACCATAATAGATATGCTTTATAATAAAAAAATTCCATCTTCTTCTAAACTGATTCGTTTAATTCAAGAAAAAAGTTCCACCCCCCAGACTTGAAGTAAAGCACGCCTTTCGCTCTGTAATTTACATATATTAACTTATTCAACACAATCATAAAAAAACCTTCTTACACTAACCTGCTGCGTTAGTTCAATAAGAAAAAAGAGCTGCCTAGGCAACTCAATGATCTTCAAGTAAAGCACCCGGTAGTTTAAGTACATCTGTTCACAAACTTTTTTATTTATTTATCAAAATATATCAAAGCTAGTTTCATTCATTACAGGAATGCTGCCCCGTTAGTTCAATAAGAACCCGGTCTTCAATATGTACGTACTGGTGAAATCAGATGAAGGAATGAAGAATTGTCAATAGGTTCAATTAAAATTGGTCTCATTGGACCACCAAAATCCATTCTTATCTCTTCTTCTTTTATTACCTTTAAGGCTTCCTTCAAAAAACTTCCATCAATTGAAATACTTAAGTCAGTCTCACCATTAATCGTCTTAATAGTTAGAGTTTCTTCTATTTTCCCTATTTCTGAGGAGTTTGAGGAAATTTTTATTTTTGTACCATCCATGATTTCTAAATATACATTGTTATTTTTCCATTCGCTTGCAAAAAGACAAGCTCTATCAATACCCTTTAATAGTTGATTTGTATTGAGAGTAATTATTGTCTTCGAATCATTTGGCAATAATCCTGAAACATTAGGATAATTACCATCAATTAACCTTAAAAAAAGTGAGATAGTATTTGATTTAAATACCATATAGCTGTCCATTACAAACACATTTATTACACCGGGTTCATTATTAATTAACTTGGTAAGCTCATTTAGGCTTGTACCTGGAACAATGAATGAGCCATTTACACTTGATTCTATTGAAAGCTCTCTTAACGCTAAACGTTGGGAATTAGTTGCAACACAAGTAAGTTGGTTATCTTTGAATGACATATTCACTCCTGTCAAGGCAGGTCTAGACTCACTCTTTGAGACCGCAAACACAGTTTGTTCAATAATTTCAATTAATTCAACACTAGGAATTTCGATATTTTCGGCTTCGTCAATTTGAGGAAGACTTGGATACTCCTCGGCACTAAATCCGTTTAGGTTGGTAATAATTTCATTGGATTGAATGGTAACTAATTTTTTTTCGTTTACTTTTAAATGTATTTCATTTGGTAATTTCTTAACAATTCCACTTAAATATTTAGCAGAAATAACAACACTACCTGTATTATAAACTTCCAATACTTTTACTCCATCTATCGTTAAAGGAATAACTTTTTCAATAACAATATCAGAATTGCTTCCGACAAGAATTAAGCAATTATCATAAGCAGTCATTTTAATACCTGTCAAAATTGGGAATGGTGTTTTTAAAGATACCGCTTTATTAACCTCTGAAATTGCATTTTTAAAACATTCATTATCTATTGTAAATTCCATAAAAATTCACCTCGTTTTAATCGTTAGTGAAACTAATTCGACAAAATACTAAAAAAATCCTGTTTCTTGTTCAACTAACCTGCTCCTTTAGTTGAATAAAAAAAAGAGCTGTTTGAACAGCTCATGGATTTTGTACTAAAGCACCCCGTTAGTTTAATAAGAAGAGCGACGCTTATTAAACAATCGCGCCCTTTAACGAAACTAAACAGCTATGAAAAACAGGGAAAATAAAGTTAGTATTATCACAATCAATGATAGGATTCTTCCTATTTTTGATCCCCAATCGCTTTTAAACTTGTAACCAACAATCAATGCTGATATATAAAAAACAAGCGCATAAAAAGTTGTATAATGTAGTCCCGTATTCCCCATTGACCAAGGACTTAATCCGATAAATTTCAGTATTTGATCTCCAAAAGCCCCGTGTTTACCAAATGAAAAGGAATACAACAAACTTTTAGAAAACAGCCTCAAATTATAAAAATCACTGCAGATGTCTCCTCAAAACTATTCTAGAGTATTAAAGAGTTTTATACATATTTATACCTGCTATTTGGAAACCTAATGTGTTGTATAACTTAATTGCCTTACGGTTTGTTCCAAAGACGTGTAATTTAAAATACAATATTTTTTTCAATGATAAATATTCTTCAATTTCTTCCATAACTTTTGTACCTATGCCTTTTGAACGACATTCATCAAATATATAAATCTCATATAAAAATGCACTTTTTTTGGTTTCATCTATTTTTAACCAAACGTAACCATATCGTTCATTTTCATTCACAATATTATAAAATTCATGTAGTTCTGTATGAAATCCATTTGGCAAATACTCTTGCAGCTGTTTCTTTGCTCGTACTGCAGCAGGTTCTGTAACTTCAAACGTATGTTCAGCTAAAGTTTCTGCAAATCGCTTTTCTTTATCTAAAAGATATTCGTTAAACTCATTTCCATTCATTTTCTTTACATACTGCATAGCGTCCTCCTATTGAAAATACTCCTTACCCTTAAAGTTAATAATACCTGATATAAGACTCTCTTGGACATTAATCAAAAACCTGAATCGGCTACACTAAGTTGGACATAAAAAATAAGGGCTAGTACACTTAGACTACCAACTTAAAGGAGCGTGCTATTATGTCACGTCAACGTCG
>NZ_JBNNUK010000026.1:0-43976 GCF_050279675.1 Viridibacillus sp. NPDC093762
TGAACCGCTTGAATACGTTGTTCAACTCGTACTTTTGCCATAAAAAAACCCCCGTAAAAGTTAGAATGGTGTCTAACTTTTACGGGGCAGTTCATTGCATATAAACCCTGTTTTTTAATATGTTATTCACTTTCCTAACAACCTGGGAATCCCGGAGGTGCGAACCTACACCATGACGGTCTTGGTGGTCTTGGTGGTCTCGGAGGATTTGGTGGTTGTGGTGGAAAAGGAGGTCGCGTATTTTGGCATAGCTGACCGGCTTGAGTAATCGTTTGTATATCTCTTGAATGTAGGGGTAGTTGTTGTGGAATGCCGTTAACAAATCTTGTAATCTGTACTCCGCCAAAATTAGGATTTGTCCTTTCATTACCCCAATCACTAACAGAATCCAATCGAACATTACAATACAGTTGTCCGTTGTTCATCTGGATATCCACCATAAAACCTACAAATCTTGTAAGTTGAACTGGATTCAAAAAGGGATTGATCGCTACTTTATTACCATATGGATCATAATAGAACATCTTCTCATCACTCCTTTCTTCGTTCAATATTGTAAAATATTCTTATATACATAATTAGGAAGTTGTCCTTATTCAATTGATTAATACACCTAATGTGGTTGCTTTTTATGGACAATCACTTTTTAGTTCTAAAAACCAGGAAAGATATATAAAATACCTAATCAAAAAAGCCATTAACCTTGTTAGAATTTGCGTTTTCATCTACTCTTTCAATAGTTTCAACATCGACCAAGATGCCATTGCAGATGTTGCATTTTTTAAATACCTTAACATTGCGAACTGATGATAGCATAGAGAACCGGTTTTAATTCTGAACAAATATTAAACAAAAGTGCGTTATAGGACATTCGGACGGCAGCTTCATGATGTGGAATCATTTCTCTAACAAAGTTTGCATTTACATCGTTTGTAATTTGGGCTGAGCACATTTCACTAAACATCCTATCTGCAATTACTTTAAACCCATTCATATAGTGTGAATTTTCATAATCTGTGTTGATTATGTTACTACACTTATTCTGTATAGATTGCATATTAGCGATAATATTCGTAGCAATACTTTGTATTTCAAGATTTGTGGTGTATCGCTAAATATTCTTAGACATTGTGATTGCGGCTCTGTGATGTGGAATCATCTGCAGTATAAAATTATCTGAAATACTGTTCGTAAGAGTTACATTAGTCATATTTTTTATCATCGTATCTAAGATTTTATAGTACGCTCTCAAATATTTTTTCGTCACAATACTTAAAGGGAAATTGCTAGTCATTAGACTAAACTCCCCTTTTTGAATAGTGTATGTAGGTGTTTATAATGCTGTGTCATAGGTTTAACTGAGTGTTTAGTACTTCTGAATTTATTTCTCTTTTTAAATCTCAATAGTATAATCTAGTAGTTAATAGAATTTTATGTATGAGGGAGACTGATGAGCATGGTTCATGAATCAAAGGGTTCGCATTATGCTGTAATTTTTTCGAGTCAACGAACTGAAGGTGATAACGGATATGGTATTATGGCAGAAAAAATGGATCAACTTGCGAGCCAACAGCCTGGTTTTTTAGGAGTAGAAAGTGTTCGGGATTCATCAGGTTACGGTATTACCATTTCCTATTGGGATAGCTTAGAGGCAATCAGCAATTGGAAGAAGAATCAAGCACATCAAGTTGCCCAGCAAAAAGGGATGAACAATTGGTATCAAAATTACAGTGTAAAAGTTTGTAAAGTCGAGCGCGAGTATACTAAGTAATCTTCTCGCCTTTGTATTGGCTAAATGGATTGTATAGAATGAAGTAAAGATTGATTTTACCCTAAAAGGTGATTAAAGATATATCAGTTCGATTCAAGTTGAATGAAATAACTTTTCCCCGCATATAAAAAAGCGCTAAATTTTAGCGCTTTTTTATATTTTAACAAGGAGGAATTCTACTAATCTATTTTTGCTCTTCTGATAAAAGTACCGTAATATTTACATCGTTGAAGATGATGATGATTTTATTTGAAAGGTCATAATATTTTAAAGCATCTGTATATGTCGGTTCTTTTTTTATAAATTGGCCTCTTGATAGCTGGACTTTCATGTCTCTAAGTTCATTAAAAGTTGTAAATATTTCTCCATCTATTAGTTCATTTTCTTTTAATAGGCGAATGTCTTTATGTGAAAATGTTACTTCATCATTTAACTGGTTGATACCAAGTCGGTGTACTGTAGTTTGTAGTTCATTTTCTACCATTCCCCAAATCATTGAAATCGACTCGCCTGGTGATTCTTTTGCAATTTTGAGAATTTCACTGTCCATACTATCAAGTTCAAAAAGTTTATTCGCAATTAGGTTAGAGTTATTTAATTTCTTTTCTAAATCTTCTAGTTTTTTTCCAAAATCCAACTCTATATTGTTGAAAGAAAATTTGGTGAGATTCATTAGTATAAAGCCTATTTGCTTTCTAAACAATAGTATAGCTAGTAGTATGACAATTGGCCAAATCATCTCATCAATTAATGCATCCACAAATTCTGTTACATTCATAGTACCCCTCCCATCTATAAATGATGCTTCAATTATTAGAGGTATTATTATTTTAGAAGTTCTATTTCCTCCTCAGTTTAATGTATTAATTAAATTATATTTTGTGTGGTCTTCTTGTACCGATTCTTTTCATGATTATTATTTTTCATCACATTTTACTTTTGTATATTGTAGAGCTTGTTTACTATCACTTATTCCGCTCGTTGTTGGATCAATTACAGAATTATAAATAGCAACAATCACCGAAAATAGAACAAAAGGATTTGAAATAGCTTGAATTAGAACATCATATAATTTCGGCCAAGTACTGATATCCTTTCCAGTTATACCAAGATACCCCCCTATAGACGAAGTGACTGCCAAAAACATATGAAACCAAAATTGCGGGTTTTTGAATCGAATTTTCCAGTTTATCCTCATTTCCATCCCCCTTTATATAGTTATACATATGTTCCAGTTGATGCTTTCTTGCTTGGAAGTATGATAATTGTAGAGTGTTTGCTTGGCTATGGATTGCTCGTATTGGCTTTGGCGCTTCTCGGGCTCTCTTTGGCGCTACTCGCTCTCCCTTTGGCGCTACTTGGGCTCTCTTTGGCGCTACTTGGGCTCTCTTTGGCGCTACTCGCTCCCTTTGGCGCTACTCGTTCTCACTTTGGCGCTACTCGGGCTCCTTTTAGCGCTACTCACTCCCTTTGGCGTTACTCAGGCTCCCTTTGGCGCTACTCGCTCCTCCTTTGGCGCTACTTGGGCTCCCTTTGGCGCTACTCGCTCTCTCTTTGGCGCTACTCGGGCTCCCTTTGGCGCTACTCACTCTCTTTGGCGCTACTCGCTCTCTCTTTGGCGCTACTCGGGCTCCCTTTGGCGCTACTCGGGCTCCCTTTGGCGCTACTCGGGCTCTCTTTGGCGCTACTCACTCTCTTTGGCGCTACTCACTCTCTCTTTGGCGCTGCTCGGGCTCCCTTTGGCGTTACTCGGGCTCTCTTTGGCGCTACTCGCTCTCTTTGGCGCTACTCGGGCTCTCTTTGGCGTTACTCGGGCTCCCTTTGGCGCTACTCGCTCCTCCTTTGGCGCTACTTGGGCTCCCTTTGGCGCTACTCGCTCTCTCTTTGGTGCTACTCGGGCTCCCTTTGGCGCTACTCACTCTCTTTGGCGCTACTCGCTCTCTCTTTGGCGCTACTCGGGCTCCTTTTGGCGCTACTCGCTCCTCCTTTGGCGCTACTCAAGCTCTCTTTGGCGCTGCTCGGGCTCTCTTTGGCGCTGCTCGCTCTCTCATTGGCGCTACTCGCTCTCCCTTTAACACTACTCGCTCTCGCTCTAACACTACTCAAAACCTCCATCTCCAACCGCTCATTCCCCTTAGCTCTTCAATGATTTTACAATTTCTTCTATATCCAAAACACTTTTACTAATTTATACTGTTATTAAGGTTTTTGGTCTTTTTTTCTACATATGGGGGTGCTTTGGTGAATCGAAGACATGCTGGGATGATTATTGGGGGAATTTTATTTTTAGTGGTGGCGATGGGGATTAGCCGCTTTGCACTTACGCCGATTTTGCCATTTATGAGACAAGATGTTGGATTGTCTGTAGAAACTGCAGGGATGCTAGCTTCTGCAAATTATGTAGGTTATTTCATTGGGGCACTTTGGGCTGGTTTTATAACCCGCCATCCAAAGGGGATTCTTGGATGGTGCGCAATCATCAATGTACTTTCTGTTTTTGGTATGGGGATGCTTGATGGTCTGTGGATTTGGTTGATTTTGCGTTTGATTGCAGGGATTACAGGCGGCTTGATGTTTGTATTAACTTCTAGTATGTTGATGGATTATCTTGCTGGTCATTTGTTGACGAAATGGTCCGGCTATATTTTTAGCGGTATTGGTTTAGGGATTGCGCTTTCGGGCATTTTCGTACCTATCCTGGAATCGGCTTTCTCATGGCAAGGCGCTTGGATTGGGCTTGGTATGTTATCCGTGTTGTTCGTATTGACGACGTTGTTCTTGTGGCGTAAGTTGATAGCTCATGAACAGGATAAGAAGGTCGCTGTCTCTGAAAAGGTATGGAAAGGATTTATGCCTTGGATGGCACTTGCTTACGGACTAGAAGGTCTTGGTTATATTGTGACCGGTACGTTTTTAGTTGATATTATTCATGAAATTCCTAATTTAAGAGAGTATGCATCATATAGCTGGGTTGTTGTGGGTATCGGTGCCATTCCATCTGCTCCACTTTGGATTATGTTGATGTCAAAATATTCACCTGTTCGTATCATTTCGATTGCGTATATTTTGCAAGTCATTGGTATTTTACTTCCAATCGTCTCTCCGACTATTTTCGGTGTAATGACATCGGCATTTTTATTTGGTATGACGTTTGTAGGAATCGTGACGATGACCACGTCTTATGCAAGACAGCTATTTCCAACAAAGAGCGCAAGTGTTGTTTCTGCTTTAACGACCCTCTATGCACTTGGGCAAATTATTGGACCATTAATTGCTGGCAAGTTGGCAGCTTTTTATAAAAGTTACAATGTTGCGCTCATCTTTGCTGGAAGTGTTGTAGCAATTGCACTTTGTCTTATGTTGTTCGGAAAATGGAGGACGACGGAAAGAGACGAGACGGAAAGTTATATGGCTTTTAAAAATATAGCTAAGTAATTACTCCAAGTGAATTTTTAATTTCAAATTTTTATAAAGTTCTGAGCATATTTTGAAAGAGGTTTTTCAAAATATGCTTTTTCTATACGTAAAAAGGTCTGTCATCTAATAAAAGAAGGTTATTTGAAACTTAAATAGAATTACATCTATACGGCTTTAAAAAATAGAGTAATTTAAAGGGGATTGGAGAATGAATCGTTTAAATTTAGTTACTTTGGGTGTTAAAGATATGTTAAAATCATTACGTTTTTATCGAGATGGACTTGGATTTGAAGTATTTGTATACGGAAACGACGCCGATCCAGATGTGATTTTCTTTAATAATGGAGGAACTAAAATTTCTCTCTTTCCAATTGATCGCTTAGTACAAGATATTGATGAAGATAATCCACCTGCAATTAGCAATGGCTTTAGCGGATTTACCCTTGCTTATAATGGAAAGTCAAAAGAAGAAGTTGATGAAATATTTGTATTAGCAAAAAAAGCCGGTGCGAAAATTGTGAAAGAACCTGAGACAGTGTTTTGGGGTGGATATAGTGGCTATTTTCAAGATCCAAACGGCTATTACTGGGAAGTTGCTTACGGAGAGAATTGGGAGTTCGATGAGAATGATATGTTAATTATTACTGAAGGTTAATTTCAGACTTTGATAAAGCTCTATTTGACTCAAACAGCATTGTTGTTACTCTATTCTCATTGCAAAAAAGCTATCCAAAAATTAATGGATAGCTTTTTCTTATTACTATTGCTGACTAATAGGAGCTAATTTTCCTTGATGCCATTCGTATTCCTCAAAATCTGCAACGATATAGGCGTTTTCAAATACTTCATGTACTTCTTGCAACATGTTCTTTATATCTTGAGGGAAAAATCTTGCGCTTAAATGATTTAGCAATAAATTTTTTACTCCTGCTTTAATAGCTATATTTGCTGCATCCATATTTGTGGAGTGACCGTAATTAGCAGCCAGCGCTTCCGTTGCATGATCAAATGTTGATTCATGCACGACAATATCTGCCTTTTCACTAAGTAAAACGGCATTTTCACAGAAGCGTGTGTCTCCTAAAATCGTAACGATAAAGCCATCTTTAGGTGGATCTGTCACGTCACTACTTTTCACTATTCGACCATCTGCTAATGTAATATCATAGCCATTTTTCAACTGACCCAATAATGGGCCTTTAGGAACACCCAACGCTATTGCTTTTTCAATTTGCAATGTCCCTCGTAGCGGCTTTTGTTCAATTCGATAGCCAAAACAAGGTACGACATGCTGTAAAGGTTTTGCTCTAACCACAAATCCATCATCTTCAAACACTACACCTTCAGTAACCTCAACAAATTCTATAGGATAATTAAGATGAGTTTGAGATAACTGTAATGTTTGTTCTATCCAAGTCTTTAATCCTGCAGGTCCATAAATGGTAAGTAATTCTTCTCCACCTTGGAAAGAACGAGAGCTAAGTAAGCCAGGAAGCCCAAAGATATGATCTCCGTGTAAATGAGTGATAAATATTTTCTCTAATTTTCTTGGCTTTAGTGTCGTATGTAAAATTTGATGTTGCGTTGCTTCACCACAATCAAACAGCCAAAATGTACCGCGTTCTTCTAATAATTTCACAGCTAGTGCACTTGTATTCCGTGTTTTTGACGGCATCCCAGCACCTGTACCCAAAAATTGTATATGCAAATGAAGTCCTCCTTACGGTATATACAATGATCAACATATGAAGAATCCTCATAATGATTCCTTGCCATTTATGCTTTCGTATTGCTAATGCTAGTATAACAAAAAAAGGTGCGTATCAATCACCATATGGACATTGATACACATCTCATCTATGAATTACTTACATTTAAGATTATTAGGGCTTTTTTAATGACTGCAAAATTCATTTTATTTTACTTCCATTACAAACGATCTTATTTCTATTATCTTTGAGGTTTTTCCGGCAACGGTGAAATTATAGATATCACAGAAAGCATAGTTCATCTTATTTTCTAAAATTACGGTGCCATTGATTGAACCCGTTCTTCCATGCGTTATGATGTTCTTAATATGTAACTCTGTTACCCCTGTTTTTTCCATGCATATCAATATTTAAACAACATAATTTTCACTCTAGATGTGCATTTCTCCAACAATATACCAACTTACATCCTCCTTCAAATGCTCAAGAATGAAACTATTATCATTTTTCGCAAAAGCAAAAGTAAGTTCTTGAAGTAACTTCTTTTTTTTAGTTGCACTTCCGCAATCGTCAGAGCAGACTACTTTTAAACTTCCATACCCTAGATTTTTCTTATCCATAAAGCTCCACCCAAAGATTTTTTTATTAATCCTTATGATCTTCCAAAAAGTCTTTGCTAAAACTCGTTTGAGATTCATAATTGGGCTTTTTCTTTTCTTTCATACCTTTTGAGATGATTTCTTTACCAAATTTCTTTTGGAGCTGCTCGACTACTTGGATAATTGGCTCCTCTTTAGCGTGTTGTTCATAGTTAAAAATAGATAACTGCTCTGCTGTTTCTTTGCGGTCAATCACATTACTCACTGTCACGCCGAGTAATCGAACGGGTTCACCATGCCAATGTTTTTTTGCTAAATCATTGGCTATTTCTAAGATATCTGATTTTTTATAAATAGCATTGGCAAAGGTTTTACTACGGCTTGAGTTATGCCAATCAGCATCTCGAATTTGGATGGATACCGTATGGCCTGCTAAATTTTTAGCTGAAAGGCGTTTTGCAACTCTCTCACAAAGACCATCGATTGTTTTACGAATTTCATCCCATTCGACTAAATCGATTGGCAAAGTTGTGGAATTACCGACGCTTTTCGTATCATAAATCGAATTTGGATCGACTTCCCTGTTATCAATACCATTTGCTCTGTCTTTTAATCTTGCACCATTTTTACCTAAGTTACTTTTTAAAAAGGCTTCAGAGGCTTGTGCTAGATCACCAATTGTGTTGATTTTTAGTTCGTTAAGTTTTTTTGCTGTACTCTCACCAACACCATGCATTTCAATAACTGGTAATGACCATAAAATATTTGGTAGTTCACGTTTTCTTAAAACGGTAATACCCATAGGCTTTTTCATATCAGAAGCTGTTTTAGCTAAAAACTTATTGGGCGCAATTCCAATAGATGATGGCAAATCCAATTCATTTAAAATTCGTTTTTGAATGCATTCTGCAAGCTCTATCGCTTCTCTTCCATTTACAAGTTCCGTAACATCGATGTAACCTTCATCGATTGATACGGGCTCTACAAGTTCGGTATATGTACGAAGTATGTCAAATATCGCTTTTGAAGCGATACGATAGCGTTCAAAATTCGGTGGCAACAATATGAGCTCCGGACATTTTCGCTTTGCTTCCCACACTGCCATCGTCGTGTAAACCCCTTTTGCACGCGCTTCATACGAACAAGTGACGAGAATGCCACGTCGCTCCTTCGGGTTCCCTGCAATAGCGATTGCTTTGCCTTTAAGTGTTGGATCATGTGATTGTTCTACAGAGGCATAGAAACAGTTCATATCGATATGAAAAATTATTCGCCCTTTTTGTATCCGCTCTGCCATCACACATCTCTCCTGCTTCTTTTATTATGAATATTATAGCAAAAATAACGAACAGATGTTGGTGTTTCCATCCTTATAAGATCTAGTAGTACCTTTTAACTATTCTCTCTTCTCCATATTAAAATCATTTTGCTAAATAACCATTTATTTTTTCTTCCACTTCATACAATGGCACAGTGTACCTCCACTCTAGCCTAAGTTCATTTCTAAGACTCACAAGCCATTTTAAACGGCGTAAAAAAGCATATAGAAATAAAAAGAGCATTCTCAGTCATTGACTAAGAATGCTCTATCTCAAGACGAACTAAGCTTTTGCTACTCTTTCGTCTTCTTTTAATTTTTGCATATAGGCTTTAAGTTCTTTTATTCCTTCAAGCGAGTCAACTAGTACTGAAGGCGAAACGATTGTAATCATTCGTTCTTCTAGATTGGCAACTGCTGTGAAATATTTTGTTTTGGAATAATTCACTAGACCTATTTGTTGCAAGTGTTCAGCTGGAATATCCAGTATTTCTTTTGCTTCGACAACGAGTAGACCAAATAGGAAATCGTCTGTTTGTAGGACAACTATTCGTACTTGATCTCCCGCTGCCTGACCTCTGTATAAGATTTGCTCGAAATCTAATATCGGCATTAGTTCTCCGCGCATTCTCATTAAACCTGTTACATAGCTTGGTAAATGTGGAATGGGATTAACATGGTCCATTTTCTCGATCGATACGACGTGATCGATGGGAACCGCATATTCTTCTTGACCACAACGGAAAACGACTACTTTACTACTAGACATTGGCTTCTACCTCTTCTTGTAATATGTGTTATTTAACTTCAGCTGCGCATTTTACAATTTCCACTAATAAGTCCGCAAGTTTTTCTAATTCTTCAACTGGGATACGTTCTTTTGTTGTGTGGATGTCTTCATAGCCAACAGCAAGATTGACTGTAGGAATGCCAAATCCAGCGATCACATTTGCATCACTACCCCCACCACTTGTCAAAATTTCTGGTGTACGACCAATTTTACGAACTGCTTCTTGAGCCACTTTCACGACTAAATCTTCCTCAGTGAAACGGAAACCTGGGTACATGCGCTTAATAGTTACTTCGGCTTTACCACCCATTTTTTCAGCAGTTTGTTCGAAAACTTCTTTCATATGGGCAGTTTGTGCCTCTAATTTCGCTTCATTAATTGAACGGGCTTCAGCTAAAATATGCACTTCATCACAAACGATATTCGTTGCTTGTCCACCTTCAAAGCGGCCAATGTTTGCTGTTGTTTCAGCATCTAAACGACCTAATTTCATCGCTGCAATTGATTTTGCTGCAACTGTAATAGCTGAAATTCCTTTCTCAGGAGCAACACCAGCGTGAGCTGTTTTACCATAGATAACAGCTTCTACTTTCGCTTGGAAAGGTGCTGCAGTTACGAAGCCACCTACTTTACAGTCACTATCAACAGCGAAGCCATATTTAGCAAAGATTTTAGATGGGTCTAGCTCTTTCGCTCCTGCTAAACCACTCTCTTCGCCAGCAGTAATAATGTACTGAATATCACCATGCGCGATATTTTGTTCTTTTAATCGTTTTGGTAATTCAAGAAGTGCTGCTATTCCCGCCTTATCATCCGCGCCTAAAATCGTTGTACCATCAGAATGGATATAGCCATCTTCTTTGATGATTGGTTTAATTCCTTTACCAGGTACTACAGTATCCATATGCGAAGTAAAGTAAATCGGTTGTGCTTCTACATTCCCGCGTAGGGTACAGATTAAGTTACCTGAAGCATGGCCATTACGGCTTGCTGCATCATCTTCTTCGACTTCAAATCCTAATGCTTCCAATTTAGTTTTTAATACAGGTGAAATTTTCTCTTCATGGAATGTTTCAGAATCAATTTGTACGAGTTCCAAAAATTCTTCTACGATACGACTTGTCATTATGAAAGAACCCCTTAATATACTAGATTTTACTACCTTTTTATTCCCTTATTTTAGCATAGAATTTAAGTAAACTCCTGTAATTTACTTAGCCATTCTCTAATTTCAAATGAATATTGGCTTCTACATATATTTTAGCTGCATGCAAAGTGATATTTATTGAATATTCACCCCACTAATTTGAAGGATTTTTATTGATGTGAGGGGAATTTATTTAAAGTGAAAATGAATAATTTTATTTTTATTACTTCTGTTAATTGTCACTATTACTATTTGAAAGGAGCACTTATGGATATTAGATTGTTAACAGCATTAGATGCAAAAAGTTATTGGGATTTGAGATTGGAAGCATTAAAAAATAACCCTGAAGCATTTTCTTCAAGTTATGAAGAAGCTATTAGAAGAGAATCACCTGTTGAGAATGTGTTAAAAAATTTATCGACCGAAGGAACTTTCACATTTGGGGCTTTCAATGACAAGGAGTTAATTGGTGTTGTAACTTTGGTTCAAGAATCTACTTTAAAACTTCATCATAGGGCTAATATTTTTGCCATGTATGTCTGTCCTAAATTTCGTGGGTTAGGCGTAGGTAAAGCACTCATTTCGACGGTAATCAATCATGCAAAGTCAATTGAATCATTAGAAAAAATAAATTTAGAAGTCATAACAACTAATGATAATGCAAGGCATCTTTATATTAATATGGGTTTCAAAACATATGGAATAGAAAAAGGCGCACTTAAAATCAATAATGATTATTATGATTCAGAATATATGGAGCTGTTCCTTAAAAAATAATATTTAACTACAACTGATTACTTATCAAATATTTGTCTGGTCAAAAAGACACCTCCAACTGTTAGTTTCCCTAACGATTGGAGGTGCTGTTCATGAATGTTGGTCTTGACTGTTTTTCTATGCTTGTCTTGTATTAATAAGCGATTTGGGCTAACAGGATGTTAGTCATGCAACCGATACGACAGGACATCGCTTCAGACGCAAGCTGATTGGGTCACTTCGGTCTCTCAGACAAAAGCTGAAGTAATGCTTTTGTTTCGAGCACTCCAGTGCCTGGCGCGGGCCCACACGATGTGGGTCAGATAGCCGTTGCCACAGGATGTGGCGTTCTTTGGCTACCTTCCTTTAAACGGACGTCCTCAGCATTAAAGAGGAATATTCCCATGTTTCTTAGCTGGTCTTGTTTCTTTTTTCGTTTTCATCATATCAAGAGCTTGGATCAGTTTGATACGTGTTTCGCGTGGGTCGATTACATCGTCTACTAAGCCATGAGATGCTGCTACGTATGGATTTGCAAATTTTTCTCGGTATTCTTCAATTTTCGCAGCACGTGTTGCCTCTGGATCATCGCTGTTATCAATTTCGCGAGCGAAGATGATGTTCGCTGCTCCATTTGGTCCCATAACGGCAATTTCAGCGTTCGGCCAAGCATATACCATATCAGCACCGATTGCTTTAGAGTTAAGTGCCACGTATGCACCACCATATGCTTTACGCAGGATAACTGTAATTTTCGGTACAGTTGCTTCTGAGTATGCATAAAGGATTTTCGCGCCGTGACGAATGATACCACCATGTTCTTGTTTAATGCCCGGGAAGAAGCCCGTAACGTCTTCAAATGTGATGATTGGAATATTGAATGAGTCACAGAAACGAATGAAACGAGATGCTTTATCTGATGAGTCTATATCAAGTCCTCCAGCCATTACTTTTGGTTGGTTACATACTAGACCCACAACGTCTCCTTTAATGCGAGCAAGCCCTACCACGACATTTTTCGCAAATTCTTTATGTACTTCCATAAACGAACTTGGATCAACGATTTCTTCAATAACTTTGCGAATATCATATGGACGAGTCGCTTCTACTGGAACTAATTCAATAATATTTTCTAAATAATCGTCATTATCTTGTGGTTCAATACTTGGTGGTTTTTGTTCATTATTTTGAGGTAGGTAAGCAAGTAAATCACGTACTTGTTGTAATACCTCTTCTTCAGATGGCCCGCGGAAGTGTGCAGCTCCACTGATTGAGTTATGAACTTTTGAGCCACCTAAATCTTCAGAAGAAATTTTCTCTCCTGTTACTGTTTCAATTACTTTTGGTCCTGTGATGAACATTTGGCTTGTCTTATCTACCATGAATACGAAGTCAGTAATTGCTGGTGAATATACCGCTCCTCCTGCACAAGGTCCCATAATAACTGAGATTTGTGGAATCACACCAGAATAAATTGAGTTTCGGTAGAATATATGACCATATCCATCCAGAGATACAACACCCTCTTGGATACGAGCACCACCAGAATCGTTTAAGCCAACGAAAGAAGTGCCGTTTTTAGCCGCTAAATCCATAACATTCGCAATTTTCATTGCATGCATTTCCCCAAGTGCACCGCCGAAAACTGTAAAGTCTTGTGAGAACAGGTAGATTGGACGACCGTTTACTTTACCGTAACCTGTAACAACGCCATCTCCAGGTCCTTCTTTTGTATCCATACCAAAGTCTGTAGTTCGATGTTTGACGAAAGGATTGATCTCAACGAAAGTACCTTCGTCTACTAGTAAGTTAATACGTTCACGTGCAGTTAATTTACCTTTTTCATGCTGTTTTACGATGCGGTCATCACCGCCACCTAATTCAATTTCACGTTTTCTATCATATAACTCATTGATTTTATCGAACATATCCATAGATGATTACTCCCCCGACTCACTTTTATCGTATAACTCGTAAAGCACTCCATTAGATGACTTTGGATGAATAAAGGCCATTTTTGAGCCACCAGCGCCTGGACGTGGTTCATCTGATAGTAGGCGAACTCCTTGTTCGCGAAGGTCTGCCATCTTCCCTTCAATACCCTTTACCCCTAGAGCAACGTGATGAATACCTTCGCCTCTTTTTTCAATAAACTTAAAGATAGCGCTTTCTTTACTCATCGGTTCAAGTAATTCAATATGTGTATTTCCTGCATCTATAAATGCTACACGAACTTGCTCGGTCACAACTTCTTCTATTTTTAACAAAGGTAAGCCCAACACATCTGTGTAATATGTAATTTGTTCATCAAGATTACGTACTGCAATACCGATGTGGTCTACGTTCTCCACTTCTCCCCAACTCCTTCTTTGTTGTATAACACAATTGTACATAATTTATAATAAAAACTCTAGCACTTGTGTAATTTTTCAAATTTGATAGAATATTTGTAGGAAAAGAAGGAGCGAACGAGAAATGAGTAATAAGAAATTTCAAAAAATTGTTGTATATGCAATGATTATTATTATGGTTATTTCTACATTAGCTTTCGGCTTAGCAATGTTATAATCTACTTTGCGCGTCTGAAATTAGCTATTGTAATCTAAACCATACAAACTAAAAAAACAGCGTTATACCAGGGTTAAACCGGTTTACGCTGTTTTTTTATATATAACCCTTAAAAATCTACTTTTCATACCTTCATTATTATATCAATATAATTCGTTGTTTGAAGGGTGTGGGGGACTCATCACTTTTTAGGGGACTACTAAATATACAGGGTCTTATCTCTATTATAATTTTAGTAATCGCATGCCCTTGCCGTACCTAGCCATACGCAATTCGGCCAAAAAATAAATTTGTTTAAATTTCAGAGAAAAAATATTTTAAAATTAAGCTCACTTTCACAAAGAAACACAACTTCTAAAAAAAGATTATATTAATGGCAAATTTTCATAATCTTTTCTGAGTATAGCCATGATAATTTCATCCGAGTAAGTCCCGTTATAATATAAGGATTCACGTAAAACACCCTCTTTTACAAATCCAACTTTTTCATATACTCTTATTCCTCGCAGATTATGACTGAATACCTCTAGTTGCAAACGATTCAATTTCAATTCTTCAAAAACAAAGCGCAATACAATTATTATAGCTTCAGTCCCATATCCTTTTCCAGTTAATTCAATAGAACTCATTGATATTCTAAAACCTGCTTTATTATTTTCTTCATCAATTTCAAAGATAGATAATTCGCCGATCATTTGGTCATTATCTTTTAAACAGATGGCAAAATCATAACGTGATGAATCATTATTTATATTATTTATATGAGCTTTAATCTGGTTTAAATTAAAGTTTGGTTTTGTACCTGTCATAAAACGTATTTCTTCATTTGTTGTAATTTGTAGCATTATTGGCGCATCTGATTCCTGAAGTGTTCTTAAATAAATTCTTTCATTTTCTAAATGCATCTTACCTTCCTCCTAATAACTGCCCTTTTCTTAACTATACAAATATTGATATATCCATTTGTATATTATAGTTTAAAATAGGAAAATATGGAATGGTGTTAAATTCAAAATATTTTTAAAAACACTTCTTTATTTGATATATTTTACTCACTGACAAACGAACATCATGCTTTTGATTTGAGATTCAGTTTTAAGCTCTCTTCATGTATGTCTCATCTTTTAGATACATAAAAAGGAGCACCAAATATAAACAGTTAATGCGTAAATTCAGGGCTCCGAGTTTTTCTCGTAAGAGGTTATTCATTTATATTTATATTAACACACTTAAATTTCATTGTTTTTGGATTCGTCGCAACGATTAGATTGAATTGTTGTGGAACTGATGTAGTGACTGTTGCAAATCAACTAGGTGAATCATCCGAAATCGTCTAAAAAGTATATACTCATGCTTCTGATGAAAACAAAAATGGAACACTTGAAGTAGTCAAAAATGCACTTCAAATGTGATTCATTTTCACTTTTCATTAAAAATGGGGGACTAGTCAGTTTTCAGCATTTGATTTCTTTTTAAAATGCTTACGTGACGGGCTTAGTCCTTTAAAATCTCGCTTTTTAGCAAGGTAGAGATCCATTTCCTCGATGAATTGATATAAAGACGCCATCGCAACGAAAGCTTCATGAGTTGTTGGTAATGGTAATTTTGCAAATTCTGCTTTCACTACCCCCAACTTTTCCCTGTATTTATTAGCGGTATTTCCTGAATTAATATTTTGTGACATATCCGCTAGAAAATCCGCTACAAGTTCAGCTTGCTCTACAATGACCGGAAGATCTGTGATTTTAGGTAACACACGCTCAATTATTTCTAATTGTTGTTCACGGATATCAAAATACATATAGTATAAATTTTCTCGTCTAGTTAAGTGATTTTCAACATCCTGAAAGGCTAAAGATTTTGCTCGGTTTAACACTTCAACAGCTTCTACTAGTTCTTTACCATCCCAACTGGTGTCACCATTGCGTAAATACTTCTCGATTTCTACAAATATTGCAGTATAAAGCTCTTCAATGCGTATACGATATTTTTCTAGCCTGTGTTTTATATCGGGCATATAAATATTCAATGCTAAACCGGTTCCGAATCCAATCAACATTAATGATAATTCATTCATTAATAGGCCAGTTGTAAAATTCCCCGTGTGAAAAATGTGTAAAATAATAACGACGCTGGAGACAAAAGCCGGGGTTATCTTCAACATTACTAAAACTGGCAAGAATAAAAGTATCATACAGCCTAGTACAATTGGCTGATACGCGACACCTTCAAAAAATAAAAAGGCCATCATCATCCCAATAATGCTCGCTAATACTCGTGTATAAACTTCATGGAGTGACTTTCTTTTCGTAGTTTGAATACTTAATATCGTTAAAATGCCTGCAGATGTAAAAAATTCTAAGCCGAAGTATTCTGCTAATCCAATTGAAATCGCTGCACCAATTGCCGTTTTCAGTGTACGATAGCCTATTGAAAATCCCTTCACTGAAATATCCTCCTTGTCATTTAAAGCGTTAAAAAGGCCATCTCTAGTCAAATACGACATTAGAGACAGCCTATTTCTATTATACTTCTTCGCAGAATTCTTCAAATAAAGCTTGAATACTAGTAATAACTGACATTGGATCATGTCCTTCAATTTCGTGACGTCCAATTTCAGCTACAGCTTGGCCATCTTTTAGTAAAACAAATGATGGAGATGATGGTAAATGATCTTCTCCAAAGTGCATACGTGCTTGAGCAGTTGCTTCTTTATCTTGTCCAGCGAAAACAGTTACTAAATGTGTTGGTCGTTTATCATAATGTACAGCATGTGCTGCTGCTGGGCGTGCGATACCACCTGCACAACCACACACTGAGTTTACCATTACTAAAGTTGTACCCGGGCGTTTAAATGCTTCATCTACTGCCTCAGGTGTAGTCAACTCTTCATAACCACTTGCGACCATTTCTCCACGCGCTTGGCGTAGCATATCTGTCATAAACAAATCATAATCCATATTCATGTTGTAACGCTCCTTTCAAATTCTATTTAACTATAACAGGTGAATACATGCATTTCAAAGCACTTGTTCAAAAACAAGGTGATTTCCGATACTATTATAAGTTTTGATAGTATTCTGGGTCTCCACACAAATTATTCGTTGGCCAAATTAAAGTGCCATCCTTCATATCGTCTTAATAGATATATATTTCGCTAATACTTCCCAAATCCCATTTATCTTCAACAATTTCGAATCTAGGATTGTTATTCTTTCCAATTTTACTTTCAACTTGTATATATAATTTATTATCGATAATTGTCATTTTCTTACCTTCGTATGTATAAAAAGCATTCTTACTGAACCATCAATATTCAGATGAAAATCATCAATGGAGCGAAAAATACTTGCTTGATGAATTTCAATAGCAGATACAGGTAATGGTTTTGTTTGTCATGCAAAATAACATCCTACACTATAAATACAGAATGCTACTAAGGCACCCTACATCAGTTTTCTTTTTATGAATGTGCCTACTTCCTTAAAAAATGATATTTATGTGGTAAATCAATTTATATCATAAGTAGTGTATTGAAATGTTTTACTAGTTAGAAATCAAAAGGACCATCACTTTACACAGATGGTCCTTCCTTTTTATATAAGTTGGTGATATTTATTTTTTATTTAAATAATTGATTGACGCCTTGAGTGACAGTTAATCGACCTTGTAAAATCTGCTCTTCTAAGCTTTTTACTTGTTGCTTACGTTCGGGTACTCCGTAAAAAGAATCGATTAAATGATCTGTAATCATTGAACGGAACCACTCAGTCGTTTGTTCATTACGTCTAGTGGACCAATAATCCGTTTCCTCACCGATTTCTTTGAACTGTAAAATCGTATCCCAAACTTTTTCTAAACCTTTATTCTCATACGATGAAACTGCCATAGATTGCGTCGTCCAGCCTGGCGTCGCTTGTTGTAGGAAATGAATAAATTGTTTATATTCAGCTACTGTTTTTTTAGCTGACCTGACATTATCACCATCAGCTTTATGAACAACAATTGTGTCAGCAAGCTCCATAATACCTTTTTTCATGCCTTGTAGTTCATCCCCAGCCCCTGTTAAAACGAGTAATAGGAAGAAGTCTACCATGCCACGGACGATCGTTTCACTTTGTCCAACGCCAACTGTTTCAATCAAAATAATATCATAACCTGCTGCCTCACATAATAGCATCGTTTCTCGTGATTTTTTGTGCACTCCACCGAGAGTACCTGCTGATGGAGAAGGTCTAATAAAAGCACGTGGATTTCGCGTAAGCTCTTCCATTCTTGTTTTATCTCCGAGAATACTCCCACCAGTTATGCTAGAACTTGGATCAATGGCGAGTACAGCCACTCGATGTCCCATATTACATAATTTGCCGCCAAAAGCTTCGATAAAAGTACTTTTACCTGCACCAGGCACCCCTGTAATACCAATCCGAATACTTTTCCCAGTATGGGGTAATAGTTCTTGTAATAATTCTTGGCCCTTCTCTTTATGGTACTTATTCGTACTTTCTAAAAGAGTAATGGCTTTTGATAAATGGAGTCTAGAACCAGCCAGAACTTGCTTCGCGAGCTCTGAGATATTAATATCGTCATTATTCTTTTTACGGAATTTTTTTCGACCTGAGGGCACCATTCCATCATGAGATGCGGCGATACCATCCATTACAAATAATGCACCATCGTCCATCCCTTTGTTGTAGTCCATTACTCTACCACTTCCTCGTAGCCTAATTTTCTATAGATTTCTTCAATCACTTTTTGTGCACTAACAGGAATTACTGTACCTGGTCCGAAAATAGCACAAGCACCATTGTCGTATAGGAATTGGTAATCTTGTGCTGGGATTACCCCACCAACAACAATTAAAATGTCTTCTCGCCCAATTTTCTTTAACTCTTCGCGCAGTTCCGGCACTAGAGTTCTATGACCAGCTGCAAGTGAACTTACACCTACAACATGTACATCATTCTCTACAGCCATTGCTGCAGTTTCTGCTGGTGTTTGGAATAATGGACTAATATCAACATCAAAACCAAGGTCAGCAAATGCTGTTGCAATTACTTTCGCTCCGCGGTCATGACCATCTTGTCCCATCTTCGCGATTAAAATACGTGGACGACGGCCTTCGTTTTCTAAGAAGCCTTCAGCCATATCTTGTACTTCTTGAATTTCTTCTTCATTTGAAAAGTTTGCACTATAAACACCACTAATTGAGCGAATAATTGCCTTATGACGGCCCGAAACAACCTCAATTGCATCCGAAATTTCACCTAGTGTTGCGCGAGCACGTGCTGCATCTACTGCACAAGCTAATAAGTTTTCACTGCCTGTTTCAGTTGCATTTGTAATACGAGCAAGTAAGCGTTGTACTTCTTTATCATCACGTTTGTCACGCATCGCCTTGATACGGTCAATTTGTTTTTGACGCACGATTGTATTATCAATATTCAAAATGTCGATTGGTTCTTCTTCTGTAAGACGGAATTTGTTAACACCGACAATTGTTTCAGCTTTAGAGTCAATTTTCGCTTGTCGTTTTGCAGCTGCTTCTTCAATTTTCATTTTCGGAAGACCTGTTTCAATTGCTTTCGCCATGCCGCCTAGTTCTTCGATTTCTTCGATATGTTCCCATGCTTTTTTCATCAGCTCATCTGTTAATTTTTCAACGTAGAATGAACCGCCCCATGGATCGATTACTTTCGTCATTAACGTTTCTTCTTGTAAGAATAATTGCGTGTTACGTGCAATTCGAGCTGAGAAATCCGTTGGTAATGCGATAGCTTCATCAAGCGCATTTGTGTGTAATGATTGCGTATGCCCCATTGAAGATGCATTTGCTTCGATTAAAGTACGAGTTACATTATTAAAAGGATCCTGCTCTGTTAAAGACCAGCCAGAAGTTTGTGAGTGTGTACGTAATGCTAATGTTTTTGGGTTCTTAGGATTGAATGTGCTCATCATTTGAGCCCAAATTCGACGTCCAGCACGCATTTTCGCCACTTCCATATAGTAATTCATACCGATTGCCCAAAAGAACGACAGGCGCGGTGCAAATGAATCGATATCGATTCCTGCTTTTAATCCTGTACGTACATATTCAAGACCATCTACTAAAGTGTAGCCAAGCTCAATATCTGCTGTTGCACCTGCTTCTTGTAAGTGGTAACCAGAAATAGAGATTGAATTAAATTTAGGCATGAAGTTTGAAGTATATTCGAAAATATCTGCAATAATTTTCATCGAAACAGCTGGTGGGTAAATATATGTATTACGCACCATGTACTCTTTTAAAATATCATTTTGTATGGTACCAGCAAGTTTATCAGGTGTTACACCTTGTTCTTCAGCCGCTACTATATAGAAAGCTAGAATTGGTAATACTGCACCATTCATTGTCATTGATACTGACATTTGATCTAGTGGAATACCATCAAATAAAATTTTCATATCTTCAATAGAGTCAATGGCAACGCCTGCTTTACCGACATCACCTGTTACACGAGGGTGATCTGAGTCATAACCTCGGTGAGTGGCTAAGTCGAATGCTACTGATAGACCTTTTTGTCCCATCGCTAAGTTACGACGGTAGAAAGCATTACTTTCTTCAGCAGTAGAAAAACCTGCATATTGACGAACTGTCCATGGACGACCTACATACATCGTTGGATATGGTCCACGTGTATTAGGTGCAATACCTGGCCAGTCTTTTAAGTGTTTTAAGTTATCCAAATCTTGTTCAGTATAAGTTGACTTGATCTCTATTCCTTCATTTGTCATGAAATTTTTGTCTTCTTTTACTGTTTGATTAGCAGTTAATATGGCATCGATATTTATCTCTTTGAAATTTGGCTTACTCATCGTTGGACCTCCTTCACATTTGCTGTTAAGCTCGTCAATTTTTCAATGATATTTTGACCTGCGAAGATGAAGCCATTTAAGCCTGCTTCAACCCATTCATCTTGCTCTTCTTTGAACTTACCTGCTACATCTAATAAGATATGTGCTGGCTTAACTTCTAATAGTGCTGGGATATATTCTTTCATCGCTTCATCTTGCCCACAAACTACGACAAATTTCGCATCTGTTACAGATAACCAATCTTTCGCTTCATCTACCGTTTGAATTTCAGGGCTTTTTTCTGGCACAATGCCAGCTGTTGCAAAGAAACCAGAAACAAAATCTGCACGTGGTTTGAATTGTTTCAATTGACCAATTGTTAGTAGTGCTACTTTAGGTTGGTTTTTAGCATAGTTTAAGCAAAGCTCTTCAAATGGTTTTGCTAAGCGATTGTAATTTACAAATAAAGGATTATTGCGCTCATCAATTTCATCCGCTGGGTTTGCGTATATATTCGTACCGATTAGCGATTTTTTACGTGTTTCTACTTCTTTCATACGCTGATCCATTGTTTCTTTTAATAAAGCATCTAATTGTCCATTTGATTTTACAGCATTGTATCCGCCTGCTTCTTGTAATTCATTGAATAGTGCCCATGCGTCTTTAACTAATTCTGCAGTTAAAGTTTCGATGAAATATGAACCACCAGATGGATCAATGATATGTTCTACATGTGTTTCCTCTTTAACAACTAATTGTACGTTGCGTGCGATACGGATAGACTTGTCATCTGGAGCAGATAAAACATCATGTGGGTGTACTGTACAAACGTCAGCGCCACCAAGGATTGCTGAGAAAGCTTCATTACCTGCACGTAAAAGGTTTACGTAAACATCTAATTTAGAGAAACTACGTAAAGAAGTTTCAGTAACAATTACTACTGGTAAGTCTTTATCAATACCATAAGCAGATGTAAACGCTTTCCAAAGAACTCTGAAAGCACGGAGTTTAGCGATTTCAACGAAGAACTGAGTATCCACTGCAAAGGTAACAAAGAATTTCTTAGCAAATGATTCGAGATCTTCTTCTGTTTCCATGTAGCTGGCAGCTTGAAGTAATGCGATAGCCAATTCCTGTACTGCATGCGCACCTTCATAGTGACCTTCTAGTACATTAGCGTTACGTGTACGCACATTATGGAAACCTTCTAAACTAATTATATCTGTACTAGAAATGAAGCCTTTAACAGCTTCTTTTTGGTCTTCTTTGATATAGTTAAATACTTTTAATAAAGCATCTTGATTGTTTTGTATATTCACTTTGAATGAATTTTCAGTAAAAAGTACTGACAATTCTTTCAAAGTTTTTTCATCCCATGCAAAATTCACGCGACTATCAATATTAATAATATCGTTACCTTTTGCCAAAGATTCTTTAACACCTTGAAGTAATGCTTCCGGTGAATCAGCAAATGTTTGTTGTGCTGCTAGGCATTCTTCACCTGTTTTTAATGAACGAATAGTCGATACTTGTTCTGCTAATTTTCCATCTAATTTCTCAACTAGTTGGTCTTGTGTATAAATTGGCTCAAATGAAATACCCTCGATTGTTTTTGTGAATAAAGATTCGAATGGTTTACCTTTTAATGCCTTAACAGCAGATTCTTGCCATTGATCGTAATTAGCTTGTGAGAATTCAATTTCTTTCATATTGTTCTTCATGTGGACGCTAACTAGCTTCCCCCCTTCGGTAATTCTATTCCTATTTTACACAAGTATATCGAATCGCAAAAGTATAAAAAAATCTGAAAATCGCAATATTGCGATTTTCAGACTACTGTCAATAAACGGAAGTGTTGTATTTCGTTGTATTTTCGAGAATTTCTTTGACTCTAGCAAGAAATTTCCCGCAAATCAATCCATCTAAAACTCTATGATCTAGAGATAAACATAAATTTACTATATCTCTTGCAGCAAACATTCCACCATTCATAATTACTGGACGTTTAACAATCGACTCAACTTGAATAATCGCTGCTTGTGGGTAATTAATAATTCCCATAGACTGCACTGAGCCAAATGATCCCGTATTATTTACAGTAAACGTTCCACCTTGCATATCTTCAGATTTCAATTTACCCGCACGAACTTTTCTTGCAAGATCATTTATTTCTCTAGCGATGCCTTTTATTGACTTTTCATCGGCGTGTTTAATCACCGGAACAAAAAGTGCATCTTCAGTTGCGACTGCAATAGAGATATGAATATCTTTTTTCTGAATAATTTTATCGCCTGCCCACATAGAATTCATCATTGGGAATTCCTTTAGGGCCTGTGCAATAGCTTTTACGAAAAAGGCAAAGTACGTAATGTTATAACCCTCAGATTGTTTGAATTCAGTTTTAATGGAATCACGATAATTGACCAGATTCGTAACGTCCGCTTCAACCATCATCCAAGCATGTGGAGCTTCGTGTTTACTACGTAACATATTATTCGCGATTGCTTTACGAATATTAGTTACAGGAATTTCAATATCACCTGTTGCTGTTTGCACGGCTGGAACAGGTTGTGATTTTTGTGGTTCAGGAGTCTGCGTTACTTGTTCAGTAATTGCCTCCTGTGCTTGTTGCGCTACTGGACTACTTGTTGGAATGTTTCCACTGTCTACAAGTTTTTGAACGTCTTTTCGTGTTATTCGCCCTTCGGCACCTGTACCTTCGACTAGTTGAAGATCTATATTATGTTCTTGCGCTAGCTTTAAAACTGCTGGTGAATAGCGTGCCTTACCCGCACCGTAACTCACTGCTGACGTATTTACCGTTCTTTGAGGAGCTGATGCTGATACTGACTGTGAGATTTGCTCTGCCTGTTGTGAAATAGGTTGTTGCTCAATTACCTCTTCTGTTTCAATTGTGCAGACGCTTTCCCCAACAGCTAATGTATTGCCTTCGCCAACGATTAACTCCTTAATGACGCCAGAGAAAGATGACGGCAAATCTGCTGTGACTTTATCCGTATTCACTTCCGCCAAAGAATCGTATTTCTGCACTGTATCACCAGGTTTTACTAACCATTTCTCAATTGTACCTTCCGTAACACTTTCCCCAAGTTGAGGCATCTTAATTGTTTGAATTGCCATGAATTTCTCCTCCTTTGCATCAGAACGCCGCTAATTCGCGCATTGCCTTTTCAACTTTTTCTGGATTAATCATAAAGTATTTCTCCATCGTCGGTGCATATGGCATTGCCGGAATGTCTGGTCCAGCAAGTCTTTTTATTGGTGCATCTAAATCGAATAAGCAGTTTTCTGCAATGATCGCTGCCACTTCGCTAATAATACTACCTTCTTTGTTGTCTTCAGTGACAAGTAGTACTTTTCCTGTTTTAGATGCCGCTTCAATAATTGCCTCTTTATCTAACGGATAGATCGTGCGCAAATCTAGAATGTGAGCGGAAATACCGTCTTGTGCCATACGTTCAGCTGCTTGTAATGCGAAGTGTACTGCAAGACCATAAGTAATTACAGTAATGTCTTCCCCTTCACGTTTCACGTCCGCCTTGCCGATTTCAATCGTATAATCCTCTTCCGGTACCTCACCTTTAATAAGGCGATACGCTCGTTTATGTTCAAAAAACAGCACCGGATCCTCATCACGAATAGCTGCTTTTAACAAACCTTTTGCATCGTAAGGAGTAGATGGAATAACTATTTTCAAACCAGGCTGATTTGCAAATACAGCCTCTACTGATTGCGAATGATATAGAGCACCGTGAATTCCGCCTCCGAATGGTGCGCGAATTACTATCGGACAAGTCCAATCATTGTTTGAACGGTATCGAATACGTGATGCCTCTGAAATAATTTGATTGACTGCTGGCATGATAAAGTCAGCAAATTGCATCTCAGCAATTGGTCTTAAACCGTACATTGCAGCACCGATTCCGACACCCGCAATCGCGGATTCTGCAAGTGGTGTATCTAACACTCGGTCTTCGCCAAACTGATCGTATAATCCTTGAGTTGCTTTAAAAACGCCACCTTTTCGGCCAACGTCTTCACCTAATATAAAAACACGCTCATCGCGTTCCATTTCTTCCTTCATCGCAAGAGTAATTGCATCAATATAGGATAAAACCGCCATTAAATACTCCCTCCATCTTCATCATAGACAAATTTTAGCGCATCTTCTGGAGCAGCATATGGAGCTTGCTCTGCATAATCCGTCGCTTCGTTTACTTCTGTCATAATGCGTTCATTGATTTCTGTTTCAAGAGCATCAGTTAGAATCCCTTGCTCATGCAAGTATTTTGCAAATGTAATGATTGGATCTGTAGCACGGCCTTCTGCTAAGTCTTCTGCCGTACGATATTGGCGATCATCATCATCAGAAGAATGGGCAGTTAAGCGGTAAGTTACCGTTTCAATTAAACTAGGTCCTTCTCCGTTGCGAGCACGGTCTGCTGCTTCTTTAACTACTTTATATACTTCAATTGGATCTTTACCATCTACAGTCACACCTGGCATCCCGTATCCAATTGCGCGGTCTGAAACATTTTTGCAAGCTAATTGTTTTTCTACGGGTACTGAAATCGCATATTTATTGTTTTCAACCATTATGATCACTGGTAATTTGTGGACTCCTGCAAAGTTTGCGCCTTCATGGAAATCTCCTTGGTTAGAAGAACCTTCTCCGAGAGTAACAAATGTGATGAAGTCTTTCTTTTGCATTTTACCCGCAAGTGCAACCCCAACAGCATGAGGGACTTGTGTCGTAACAGGTGATGATCCTGTTAAAATACGATTTTTCTTTTGGCCGAAGTGACCCGGCATTTGACGTCCACCTGAGTTTGGATCTTCCGCCTTTGCAAACGCCGATAGCATTAACTCTTTTGTCGTCATACCAAAGTGAAGGACAACCCCCATATCACGATAATACGGCGCAATATAATCTTTATTATTGTCAAGTGCAAAGGCCGCACCTACTTGCGCTGCTTCTTGCCCTTGACAGGAAATCACAAACGGAATTTTACCAGCACGGTTTAACAGCCACATACGTTCATCGATTCTACGTGCAAGTAACATTGTTTCGTACATTTTCAATACATCCTCGTTTGTTAATCCGATTGCTTCATGACGATTTTCAAGCTTTTTAACCATTTCTACCAGCTCCTTCTTACATATGAATTGCATTACCATCAACTGCTAATGCCGCTTCTCCAAGTACCTCACTTAATGTCGGATGTGGATGAACACTATGCGCAATTTCCCATGGCGTTGCGTCTAACACCATTGCAAGGCCCGCTTCAGCAATCATATCTGTCACATGTGGCCCAATCATGTGCACTCCTACAAGATCGTTCGTCTCACTGTTAGCTATCATCTTCACAAAGCCTTCTGACTCTCCATAAACAAGTGCTTTGCCAATTGCTTTAAAAGGAAACTTACCGACTTTAATAGGAATTCCCTCTTTCTTCGCCTGTTCTTCAGTTAAACCAACACTAGCTGCCTCGGGACTTGAGTAAATACAACGAGAAATCCATTTATCATCTACTTTTTCAGTTGCGATTCCTACAATATGCTCTATAGCATGTATACCTTCTTGAGAAGCAACATGTGCAAGCTGCAAACCACCAATGACATCACCAATGGCATATATATGGGATTCCTTCGTTTGAAAGTGATTATTTGTTTGGATAAAACCATTTTCAACAACAATCTCTGTATTCTCTAGCCCTATTCCTTCTACATTTGCCTGTCTGCCAACCGAAACAAGTATTTTGTCTGCATTATAATTTTGATTTTCGCCCAATACTTCTGCTTCTATTGATACTTTATTATTTGCAATTGACAGCGTTTCTGCTAATACTTTTGCAGAAGTTACAAATTTAATCCCTTTATTCTCTAATAATTTCTTCATTTCTTTTGAAATATCTTGATCTTCAGTTGGTAGAATACGGTCTGCATATTCAATAACAGTTACTTCAACACCAAAATCGTTTAACATTGATGCCCACTCAACCCCGATGACACCACCACCAACAATTAGAATGGATGATGGAAGCTCTTTTAACGTAAGCGCTTCATCAGAAGTAATGACGAATTCACCGTCAATTGTTAACCCTGGTAACGTACGTGGTCTAGAACCTGTAGCCACAATAACATTTTGAGGAATAAGCATTTCATTTTCCTCACCGCTTGCCAGTTCAACCGAAATTGTCCCAGGCATTGGCGAGAAGATAGAAGGTCCAAGAATTCGACCAATTCCTTCATAAACCTCGATCTTGCCTTTCTTCATCAATGCTTGCACACCTTGATGTAATTGTGCCACAATGGAATCTTTTCTTTCCTGCACTCTACTAAAATCAAGCGTTACTTCTCCTGTATTTACTCCAAATGAAGATGCATGATTCTTTGTTGTCGCGAATACTTCCGCACTTCTAAGTAATGCTTTACTTGGAATACAACCTTTATGTAAACAGGTACCCCCTAGCTTCCCTTTTTCAACAACGGCTGTTTTTAATCCAAGTTTTGCTGCTCGAATTGCTGCTACGTAGCCACCTGTACCGCCACCTAAAATAACTACATCATAGTCCTTAGCCATTTGCACACTTCCTTTCATCAAACCTAGTAAAACAAGCTCTATTACAATATAACATTTTCGTAGTTGACATTCCCCAATGCCAGCCTAATAAAATCACAAACTTATTTGCAGTTCGTAAACTTTTCTCCCATTATAAATCCGTTCAGAAATGAAGTACCCCTACCTTATTTCTGAACGGCCCTTTTATTAACGATTAGATAAAATGTGCTTTCCATTTTGCAAAAATGTGCTACGTGATTTTGCCATACGCTCAATACGTTCTTCTGCTAAACGATTAGCAGCTAAATAAGTTGGAATCCCATCACGTTTTGCAATATCTATTACTTTCGCTATATTATCGTAAATTCCTTCTACTCGCTTCATCGCACGGTCACGGTTGTAGCCATATAATTCATCCGCGACATTGATTACGCCACCTGCATTAATAACATAATCTGGCGCATAAATAATACCCTCATTATGAATAATATCTCCGTGAATTGAATCTTTTAACTGGTTGTTAGCTGATCCTGCAATGACTTTTGCTCTTAGTTGTGGAATAGTTTCATCATTAATAATAGCACCAAGTGCACATGGTGCAAAAATATCTACATCTTGGGCATAGATATCTGTTGGGTCAACCGCAGTTGCACCAAAGTCCTCTACCACTCTCTTTACAGCACTTTCATTTATGTCTGTGACGATTAATTGTGCGCCTTCTTCGTGTAAATATTTGCACAGTGTGTACGCTACATTTCCTAAGCCCTGTACAGCAATTTTCTTACCTTCCAAGTGCTCGCTACCAAATGCCTCTTTAGCAGCTGCTTTCATGCCCACAAATACACCATATGCAGTTACTGGCGATGGGTTACCCGAAGAACCAAATGCAGGTGAAATACCGGTTACATAATTTGTTTCTTCATGAATCAAATCCATATCTGCTACAGTTGTACCTACATCTTCTGCTGTAATATATCTACCATTCAAGCCTTGTACGAATCTTCCTAGCGCACGAAACATTTCTTCATTTTTATCTTTTAAAGGATCTCCGATGATTACTGTTTTGCCTCCACCAAGATTTAACCCCGCAGCTGCATTTTTATAAGTCATGCCACGTGCTAGACGCAAAGCATCTTCAATTGCATCTTCCTCTGAAGCATATGTCCACATACGAGTGCCACCAAGTGCCGGCCCTAAAGTTGTGTCATGTATAGCTACTATAGCTTTTAGTCCTGAAGTTTTATCCTGACAAAACACTAATTGTTCGTAATCATATTTCTCCATGTATTTGAAAATTTCCATTGTAATGCCCCCTTTGATATGTTGACCAATCTTTTAAAAAAGAACTTAGTCATCTTTTACCCTAGTTTTCTAGGTCTCTATATTATTAGCAAAAAGCGTGCCAACATATAAAAAGACAAAATGCTATATTTGACAACATTTCGTCTTTTTCAAACATGCAACATTTTGCGCGGTATGCAGTTTTTTGCATGCAAAATCATGCGAGGTTGTATTTCTCTAATTTATAATACAAGCTACGGATAGATATCCCTAACTTTTTTGCAGCTTGCATTTTGTTATTTTGGCTATCGATTAATACTTGTTGCAATATTTGTTTCTCTGTTTGTTCAAGTTGCTCCGCAAGTGTTCCTTCATAAAAAGACTTTTCAACGTAACTTTCTTGATGAACGGAATGGAAAAGTGTTTTTGGTAGATGTCTCTCATCTAAAATAGTTTCGTTTGATTGCATGAAAATCATTGCTCTACTTAAGACGTTTTCAAGCTCTCGCACATTCCCTGGCCAGTCATGCCCGATTAATAACATTAAAGCGTTTGAGGTCACTTTATGAATATTACGTCCGTATTCCTGATTCAACTTAACAAGAAGACGATCTACTAAAGGCGGTATATCTTCTTTTCGTTGACGTAGCGGTGGTATATGAATGGGCATTCGATTTAATCGATAATATAAATCCTCTCGGAAAGTACCTTCTAACAATGCTTTTTCCATATTTACATTCGTAGCTGCTATAATTCGTACATTAATTGAAATCGGCTTTGTTCCACCAACTCTGACAATTTCACCCTCTTGAAAAATCCGCAATAGTTTGGCCTGAGTATTTAAAGACATTTCTCCAATTTCATCAAGAAAAATACTTCCTTTATCAGCTTCTTCAAATAACCCGCGCTTTCCACCACGTTTCGCTCCCGTAAAGGCTCCTTCTTCATAACCAAATAGTTCACTTTCTAGTAAATGCTCAGCAATCGCCGCACAGTTTACCCTGATAAACTTATTGTAAATGCGATCACTTGCAGAATGTATTGCATGCGCAAACAATTCTTTACCTGTCCCTGACTCTCCTCGCAAAAATACTGTAACTGGTGTTTTTGCAGCTAATTTCGCTTGTTCAATGGAAATGCCCATTTCTTCTGAATCACCAATAATATCTTCAAATGTATATTTAGATTCAAGCTTTCGTATAATCGTGCGCGCTTGATCCAACTCTTTCGTTAAGGACCGCATTTCTGTCATATCATGTATAACCCCTACGCTTCCTTTTAAGCTATCATTCACAACAACTGGCGCAACATTCACAATGACTTCACGTTTGCTTGGTCCTAGTCGCATATTTACACCACGAATAGGCTTTTTCGTTTGTAAAACTTTTAAATGCATACTCTCACCTTCTGAAATATCAATCGTAGCAGGTTTCCCTAAAATTTCTTCTGGTTTTAAGCCAGTAATTCTTGTATACGCAGGATTAACAAGTATCCCTCTACCTTTTTCATCTACTACGGAAATGGCATCATCGCTTGATTGAATGATCGCCTCTAACATCATTTGAATTTCTTTTAAATTTGTTATTTCTTCTGCTAAATTGACGACCTCTGATATATCTTTAAATACAGCAAATGCACCAATTCGATTCCCACTACCATCAATCATCGGAAAACGAGACGTTACAATTTTCTTATCATTGGACAATTTCAGTTCTTGATTGATTTCTGCTATACCGGATTCAAACACACGTGGTAGAGCACTATTTATAATAATATCGTTAATATGTTTCCCTATTGCTTCTTTGACAGTAACCTCGGTCATTCGTGCGGCACTTCTATTAAAGAAGATAATTTGACCTTGTGGGTCGATGCCAATCATACCTTCTTCTATTGAATTGAAGATGATTTGCTGTTTATATGCGGCATGTTGGGTTTTATTTATGTAATAATCTTTTTCATTCAACAATTGAACAATTAAGTAAGCAATTGCCCCTGGGATAAGAACTGTACGTTTCGGCAATGCCTGCAACAGTTCTTCAAATACAGAAGGTTCTCCTGTGACATCAACCACCATATCAATCTCATCTGTTAAAACAACTCGCCAATCTTGCTCCGTAGCAATGCCAACTTCTCTAGCTAGCTCTAGCCCTGGTGCATCCTCTCGTACATCTACAATCGCTACCGTGCTAAGTTGCTCAGATTTGGATAATAGTTGTAATATAGCTGTACCTCCAACACCTGCACCTATAATTAGAATGCTTTGCAAGGAACTTCACTTCCTTTCACAATATTGTGCAATTTTTTGCATAATTCAATGTAAGTTCATCATATCTGAACTTTCTTTCCTTGACAACGCTTCTCCAACAGGTAAAAATGAATATAGATTAGAGGAGTGAAAGTATATGGCACGTTTTGCAGCGTTTATCGTATTACTTATACCTGGTTTAATGGCTGCAGGTGGAATTAAATTAATGCGCGACACTTTATTTGCTAAGCTTGTGGATCCAATACCATTTCTTTGGTTACAATTCATTATTGGCATTGCACTTTTTGTCATTGGTTTTGGCTTTTTTGCAGGTTTTTTATTGCATCGCGATCGCAAAAAAGGGAAAGTTTCAGCTAAATTTGCAAATCAAAAGAACGCTGACCGTTAATGGTCAGCGTCCTTTTTTTGTATACATCTAACTCTTCCAGGAAAATCTGTAATCCAGCCAACTACGGCTTTATGTGGATTTTTGAGATACTCTTCATCACCAGTAATGTTATAGAACCGACACTTCTTTTTAGCTATTAAACATGCATCTAAATATTCAGATTTATAATACCATGTTTTGTTAGCATGAATAGCATCGATATATGGAAGGTTTTTTAACTGCTGCCAATTGAGCTTTCTCGTGGCAATAAGTGCAGTTTCAATATGTTTGTTTATTTTCTTAGCATGTTCCAACACTTCCAAGAAAAAAGATGAATAATGTACATTTGGTAAGTGGGAGCATTTATTTATAACAATTTCTAATACAAAAGGATTATCGATAAAGGATTCCTTCAATTCGATATTCAATGCGATAGGATTTTTCTCTACCCAAGCTATTAACTCATCCAGTGTCAGCATTTCTTGACCCGAGTATCTACGAGTAAATGGTCTACCTACGCGTAATCTTTTTATTTCTGCTAATGATACATTTGTTACTAACCTGCGTCTTCCTGTAACGCGACGTAAATCTAAATCGTGTGTCACAACAGGAACATCATCCCTAGTAATTTGCAAATCTAACTCAATACCATCTGCATTCAGTTCAACTGCCTTTTTGAATGCATTGAGTGTATTTTCCATCTCACAAGCAGAGGCGCCTCGATGTGCAAAAACTAAGGGTCTAGGCATTGATTTCGCCTTGCTCCAATTTAAAATTACCACAAGTCTGCGTATTTAATGTCGTCGATTTTTTACCAAGTTGAATATATGTTCCTGGAAAAGCTTCCTTCGTAATTTGAATCTTTTCCGTTCCCATACTTTTTAATGATTGCAAAATAGTTTGCACCTCTTTATCAATCTTCATTAATTCATTTTCTTTTTCTTGTAACAATACTTTTGAATCCTCAAACGCTTTTCTCTGCGCACCATTCATCTTATCGATGAAATCTAATAATGGCGTAATGCGAGCTTTAATATTTACAATATCAGCTTCTAAAGATTTCATCTCTTCGGCTTTTTCTTTCACTATTTGCATGCTTTCTTTTCGATCCGGCATTGTAATAACTAATTCCGTTTTACGCTCTAAGCGATTTCCAGAAATCGCAGTAGTAATAGTACTAGTTGCTTCTGCACGTCCACCAATAATTTTCCCCTTGTACTCATTAACTAGTATACTACTCGCTTTTAAATTGGATCCAAGTGCGTATGACCCAATTTGAATGTCGCCTTTTGCAATTAACGTACTTTCATTTGTATGCTTAACGAAGATATTCCCACCTGCGCGTACAACCGACTCACCGTTACCAAAAATACCGCCACGAATATAAACATCACCATTTATAGATTCGATTAATTTCGGACTCGTAACACCTTCAGGGCCATCTATCGAAATATCACCTGTTGCTACTACTGAATAACCCGCTAGTACTGTACCTCTAATACTAATGGATCCATCGAAATTTAGATTTCCTGTTCCTACTCCAACATCATTTGGAACAGGTAGATGTTTTTGAACTGACAAGAATCCATCTGAATCATCCAAAACTCCACCCTCAGTTGCATAGATGGTTACTTTTCCGTCTTCATCAACTTTTTCATACACAGTTTTCTGATCATATTTTAACGGTGCGTCTTTACCTGGTAATGCAGGAATGCTTTCGCCAAATACATTCTTCCCTTGTTCTCCTGAATCTGCAGGAATTTTTTCTCCTAACCATGCATGGGCTTCTATTTCAGAGATAAAATTCATATCAAAATAATCCGCTTTACCATCATCACGGATCAATGGTTTTCTCTCTGACTGCTCTATATATGTAATTTTTGCATTTTTCCCTGGTTTTGCTGGCGTTCCTATTGCAACTACAGTCGGTTTTCCTGATAATACGGTATCTAGAGTCAAATCTACAAAACCATGCACTATTCCTATATTATTTGCAAATTCTTTGATTTGTTCCTGCATTTTAGTACCATCTGTAAACACAGTTTTCGGATCTTCGTGGACATACATGGTGGCAGTCATACGATCTCGAGAAGTCACAATTTCTATAGGCGGCAACCAAATACCAATTTCCTCAAATTGCTCCGTCACTGTAGCAGTCACTTTTCTTAAAATAGCAAAGCTCGACAGTTTAATACGTGGATATTTTTTCAAAATACTGTCGAATTCCTTAAGTGGAAACCCTTCCCCTACTGTCTTTAAAAATACCTTTTCATTTTCTTCTTTTAAAAAAAAATAATCATTTTCAAAAATTAGCACATTTTCTCCCCATCCTTCAAAACGATAATAAATATCTATACTTATTATCGTTTTTAAATTGTTTTTTTACAGAATAACGCCAAAAAATCGCGTTCAAAACAAGTCTTGATAAATTAAATTTCAGTTAATAGATATTCATTAGTTAGAAGTTTTAAATACTAGTTAAATGGAAATTATCCGTCTATTTATTATATCAATAAAATAAACAGAACCTCTATACATTTATTCTATCTATAAAAGAAAGTTGCGAAGGTTGATTAGTAGATATTTAGGTACTTTAAGGCAATAGATATATATAGTGTTATAGTACCATTTTTTTGAATATTCGTATATCTATTTATACACTAATTCTATGTTACAAAATTGTATTTAATTAAAAAGAAGCCATACCATTTACTTTTTTCTAGTATTTTCATAAAGTTCACTAGTATTTCTTCGCCAAAATTCATGAAATTGAAAAATTATGCGTAAATTAAGCACTACTATGTTGACCTATCCGTATTTTAGAATAATTAATGTATTTGACGATAAATGTTTAGTATCACAATGCAACATGAAACTATCCACATGTAAGTCGAATTCTAAAATCTGCCTCCTTTTTGAACGCAAAAAACACACCTCCAACTTAATCGAATTTTTGAAAACTCAATAAATGAAAGTGCGGTAGTATTTACACGCTTATATTCAGTTAATTATAGGTTCAATTAGGCAGTTTATCGGTGAATAATTTTGCTGACTTACAACTGACAACTACCCTAAAACGTCCCTCTATTCTTTTCGATACGACCTTTTAAGTAAAAGTATGCAGATTCGTTATCATTAATATTAAATCGTATAATAATTCGTCTACACGCTTCAACAATCGACAATCCTTCTTCTTTCATCAACTCTCTCGCATAGTGAATTTGTCCGCTATATGAAATATTTGTAGCGTTTAAATACTCATTCCCTTCTAACTCTGCGATACGAATTATTCTCTGAGAAACATTCTCCCATTTAATTTGAAAGTTGTTTCGAAGACCTCGTAAGATATAATCACTGCTAGCTATCTTGTAATTGCGTTTTGATTCACCTTTAAGACTTACGTACTTCTCTTCTTTCATTGCGCTCTCTATCATAGTTTTTGTATGATTGCTAATTGGAACTGTTCTAGGTGATAATACCTCTCCAGTATCCTCATCAACTAATTGAGGAATATTAATAACCATGTTATTAATATCACAATCTTGAATACGGATATTTCTTAACTCAACAAATTTACGTTTATACGATACACCATCGAATAGTAAACAAAGGATTACTCCATCTTGTGCATTCTGAGCATACCCACTTAAAGAATCGACTTCTGATTTAGTAAGAATCATATTCTCTTCTGCTTTTTCATCTAATAGATTTGAGATCTTATGCTTTGTATTATACTGAGCTGCAATATTCCCTTTTTCCTTTGATACTTGACCTTTTTCAAGGGCAAAATCTATATATTGTTCTAATGTTGATATTGAATTTTGAAGACTTCTTACAGTAGTAGCCTTTAATGACTTTAAAGCTTCTTCGAATTGAGTATTATCGAATGCATAAACGTCTTTATTGTAATTATTTTCACTATTCCTTATTTTTTCGAATAAGATTCTAACTACCCTTTTTGTTTCATCAGAGTAGGGCTTAATATCTCCATTCTTACCGACTACTCGATGCTCTTTTATGAATCTCTCCTTGAATTCTGATATATCCATTTTCCCTTCTCTTTCCTCCATTTGCTTCTGTAGCGAGCAATTAATTTGTTTTTTTACTTTTCTAAAATAAATTTGCAATACTTTATTCTAAACCACCTCATTAACCTTAAATGAAATATATCACACCCCGCTTTAAGTTGTAATACTTTCCTTTAGATTGTATAAACCTCAATTTACACTTTAGAACAAGATTACTTTCGTATGGCTACATCATAAAATGTATAACTTATTATTAGTAGATTGTGAATTTGTATAAAAGGGTATGTCGAAAATCAAATGTAGTTGTACCCACGTTCTATATTCGTGAAATTTCGTGAGATTATAAGCACCTAACATCAATTTAATTTCTACTGGTGATAATAGTTGTTTCTGCTTTCGCTTCGGTTTAATCTCTTCTACAGTATTCATGGGATTTTCAATAATTTCTTGTTCCATTTTCAAAAAATTAAAAAATACCTTCATATTCCTTGTGTAATTTGCTATTGTGACATCGCTCATTGGCTTTTGATAATCTTCTCGTCTATTTGGATAGTTAATTTCTAAAGACCTATCTGAAGCCGTAACAGTGTATTTACCCCTACTTCTCAAATACTTAATGTAATGTCTTATATGTGATGATTTAATCTTTGTAGCATCTTCAATTTTCAACTCCTGTTTTAAATAAATTCCAAATAACGTTAATGTTTGCTCATAGCTCTTTAATGTCTTTGCAGATAAATGTTTAGCATCACAATGCAACATGAAACTATCCACATGTAAGTCGAATTCTAAAATCTGCCTCCTTTTTGAACGCAAAAAAACACACCTCCAACTTAATCGAATTTTTGAAAACTCAATAAATGAAAGTGCGCTAGTATTTACACGCATATATTTAGTTAATTATTGGTTCAATTAGGTAGTTTATCTGTGAATAATTATGAATAATTTCGAAGTCTGACAACTGATAACTACCTTAAAACCCAGATTTATCAATGTCCTAACCCTTTCAGCTAGCAACCGTTTCAATACGAATTTTATCGGCAATCATGGCGATGAATTCGCTATTTGTTGGTTTGCTCTTTAAGTGATGGACAGTATAGCCGTTGATATATAAAGATTTCTAACGCTTAAATTAATTAAATTATCTATAGGTTTATTGGTATTGTTTTATACGGTTTATTGGTATTTAGTTCCGTATTGTTATCTTTATCTTACCAAATAGCCAGAAGAGATGTAAAGGTGAATGAAACCAAAAACTTATTTAGTTAACTTGAGAATTGTTATTTAGACAATTCACACATTTATATAGGTAGATATTGTGTAAAAAAATCATTTTTGTATTAACTTTAATCTCTAATTTATTCCATAAAAAAAGCACATCACATTTAAGTAACATGCCATCATATACTTAGGTTTCAATACAACCCAAAGTTTTTACTAATAGTCACAACTCTATCTTTACTAACAGTTACTTCATTCACATAATACTTATAGTGTTTTAAATTATTTGCAATAAAGTAATCTGCAATTGGTTCACCGATTATTCTTTTAATTTCATCAGCATAGATACCACTTGCTGATTCGTCTATTCTTATTTCTACTCTACCATTAGAACGTATCACAAAAATATATTTTCCTGGTTTAACATTCTCTATTGAGTAATTACCATTACCATCTACATTAGCGAAATACAAACTTTTATCGCCACTAGGTACTTGACCATACATACCAAACATTTGAAGTTGATAGGGAGTATAATTAGCTTTATTCAAGTCATAAGAAATCAAAGAAACCCTAGCATTTACATCTGGTCTATATCCAATAAAGTTATTGTAATAATATGACACCACACCTTGTACTGTACCTTTTCCGACTAGTGAATCTATAGACATATATTTAACATTACTATTTTTCTTAACATATAAATTATTAGATATTTTCAACATTTTATTTTTATCATCATAGCTATACACGCCATATTCTTTTCCTTTTTTCACTGTATCGAACTCTAGATATTTACCACGTATTTCTGTATAAGTTTTAGTTTTTTTCTTTATTTGTATCTTTCCAATCATTGTTTGATCATTTATTGTTACTTTCCCCCACGTATATGTCTCTGCTTTCACATAATTAGAGTTAAAAGAAAGAAACGAAACAAATAATAAAGTCATTAATATAAACGAATATACCTTTTTCATATAAACACTCCTCAACTATAATATAACTATAATACTATAAAAAAGTAAATGATTGTATATAAAATGAAAAAGGGCAGTTATTTTTAACTACTCTAAATTAAAGTCACTATATTTGTTTCATTATTAATTATACATAGATAATAACTTATCGAAAGTTATTTCAAATCCCCAATATGACAATTCATTTTTTCTACTAATGAATAAAATTTCGATATCTCTTGCTTTATCTTTCTGTAACCCATGATGAAATCTTCTATGGCAAGTTGGACATAACGAAACAACATTTGGTACTACATCTAAACAGTAATCAAACTGCTCTTGAAATTTTAAAGGAATCAAATGATGAGCTTCTATATATTGTTTTCTAGTGCTAGCATTAATAAAAGTTTCATGTTGTGAATTAATTTCGCATTGAAAGTTAGCATCATTAATAGCTTTTGCTGAAACTAAAGGGTTACGAATTATACTTTTAACAGATCTTTTAATAAATCTTGGACTATCATAGGACTTATCAAGAAAAACTTCTCCACTTTGTATTTCTAATTGAAAATCTTCTTCCGTTAAGTCACCAACTACAAATAATAAATTATAATTATATTTTAGTTTTTCTCTTGTTTCAATAGCTGTATCATTTTCATATTTTCTCATTGTAGGGTTTGAAAACATATCAAATAATGCAGGTCTTTTAAAAACCCTTTCAAAATGAGCTATTGCATTATCCATTTCATCCTCGTAAATAATCTTCCAAAACAATCTATTATATGTTAAACTTTCAATTTCAAAATTGGACTTTTTCATTCTACGAATTACTTTTTTTCCATCACTATACTCTAAAGCAAAATCAAATAGTATATTATACATTTCAAATGTAAATTCTACATTTTGTTTTTTTAACTGTTTATGGATTTTCCAAACTTCTGCAAAGCTTTCATACTTACCAAATACTTTAATAAAGCTAATTAAATCTAATTCTGTGTTAAGTAGCATTTTAGTATCCATTTTATAAATCCTCCTTGTGCTTTATTAGCCCACTTATAGTCATCTCCTTAACTACAGTTTTTATCCGAAATTAGCTATATATATTGAAAAGTATCTTACATACGTACATACAATGGTCATAACATTATTACAAACCTTACTAATAGTAATGGCGTGTTTTTCGACTTTAGAATTAAACACAAAGAGAGTACACCCAATTAAATAGATGAACAATTATACTTTTATCTCTTGTTTCATGTGAATTACCGAAGGTATATTCTCACAAATTCAACGAATCGTTTAAATCCATTTTCATCTAAGACCTCTTTAATTGTAATGATACGCATTTTTTTCTGTACTCCCCAATCATCATGTTTGATTGTGACATAATCCCCTAACTGCCAATCACGCCCATACACGAATAGCGCATTTTGACTATTACAAAATTTATTCAGTAGAGATTAGAACAAACCCTTCTAACTAATCATTTTAGACCTGTAGATCCAAACCCTTCTTCTCCTCTATCTGATACATCTAGTTCCAAATTAGTTTCAACTAGTTCAACTTCAGGAAGTTTTTGAATTACCATTTGCGCAATCTTCATATGTTTTTCCACATGAAGTATCTCATTGCTATGATTTATAAGTATCACACCTATCTCCCCTCTATAACCTGCATCAATAGTACCTGGACTATTTAAAACTGCTACACCGCTTTTCAAAGCCAACCGAATAGGCTAATATCTGTGCTACATCAAAATTATTGTTTCTCTTTGTCATACTGATTCCTCCATATATTTAAGTTGGAAGATATTAGATCATTGTAGGGACAAAAAAGGGATACTCCCACAGTGTTATAATCTGTGTTAGCATCCCTTATCTGTTCCAAAACCTGTCACATCAAGGCTTGAACTGTGTTTAACTGTACGTCCCAGGAGGGAATTTAATAGCCTCCTGAAGCGTTGGTGCCACTGTTTTTTTTGATTAGATTGCGTAGAAAATGTGTAGAGTGAAAATCCAAGAACACATGTTTTATCTTATATTTCAACTAACTAAATTTCCAGCACTTAAGCATAGAAATTCCAGAGTGAACAACAAGATTAAACTAACGATGAAAGTTTACACATTGTATCTTCTGCTGCTTCAACAATTTTTGAAAATGTAAATACCCTTTATCTATAAACTCTGGAAACTGCCCATCTAATAAGACAAATATGCTCTAAAAATTTTTATCTAAATCATTATGTTGTATAGAGTTTCTAAATTATATCAATCAATTTAGTGAATCAAAGAGACTTAGAAAGCTGTGCTACACAGCTTGAATTACAAATAAATGATAATGATCAACTGTTAATGGATTTTCGTTTATAGCTGAAACATGTCAAATGTATACTCTAGAATCTAAAGCCAAAGAGCCTGTTCTTATCATCGTTTAATCTGTCTAATTTTGCTACTACCATACCCTCATCTTCAAAAAATTCCAAATCAGCTTCTAATAATTCTGTTTTATTCAAAGTTACAAAATACTGTCCTATTGAATTTTCTTTCAACTTATTATCTAAATACTTTAATAGTACTCCTTTTACATATGGGTCAGGATTTGAATAAGAGCCATCATGGATTAAAAAGTTTATATCAGAATTATTTAATACTCTGTGCAAAAACCACGTTAAGTCAAACATGTTAATTTTCATATGCAAACGACCATGAGATCTCTCATCAGGGATGGAACAACTTATTCTCACTCTTCCAGTGGTAGAATTACTTCTGTAGCTAATTCGATTATCGTATTCAAAATCAAGGAAGCCATGTTGTTTATATGTAACATCAACCAGCACGTTAAATAAAGTTTGGAGTTTCTTTTTTGTGTCATTAAAGGAGAGAAATTCATCATATTGTAATGAATTAATTCTCAAGACCTTATGTTGAATTTCATTTATATTTTCAACTATTTCATTCTTTTTATTATAATCATTTATCCTAACCTTAATTTCAGCAAGTTCAACTTCTTTATTTCTTTTTTTATCCATTATTAGTGATATATCTTCAATATATTTCTCGCTTTTAAATATTTTTGAAGTTTCTTCTAGTTCTCTCTCTAAAACCTCTTTTTCGCTATAAAACTTTTTAAGCTTGCTATCTAAACTGATTATTTTATCATTAAAATAATTTCCTCTGCTATCAACCATAAAATCATAAAATTCTTTTACTTTCTTGTAATTTTCCCTTACATCATTAGGGAAGAAACCTACTAAATCGTTATAAAATTGTTCAACGTCTTCAAGTTGTTTTATTTCATCTACTTTTCCCTTTAAATTTTCAATGTTTTTTTGATACTGATTCTTAATATGTTCATATTCAAAGATTTTATTTTGAATATCATTAAGTTCTTTTTTTACTAAAGTATAATTTTCAGTGCTATTTTGAAAATGAGTAACTGTTTTCGCTTCTTCTATCGCTTTGTCAAGTTCATCTATCTGACTAATAACTTCTTCTTCTCTTACCTTTAAATCCGTTATGTTTACACTCATTGATTCAATGATTTTTATTTCATTATTCATCTTTTCAATGATATCTCGTAATTTTTTAATCTCAGATTCTGTTTGATAAGGTAGAGTAAACAAGTAATTTAATAATATATATTGCTTCAACCCATTTCTATTAGGTAACAAAATATCATTAAACCCAGTTTTTTCATCCCTTATGATATATTCCCTTAAACCAGCAAAGGTAATGTTCTCTCTTTTTTCTGTCAATATTAAATTTTCAACGTAATTCTTATAGGACTTAAGAGATACCTTTTTCCATTCAGAAACATCCATCGAAAGCATTTCAGAGTTTTCTAACACGAATCCTTTTTGAGGATCATTAAACGATCTCGCTAGAAAATGTGTGGTGTCCTTAAGACTTACCTTTAAAGCAATATAGATATTCTTCTCTAATAAATCCCCATTATTTTGATAGTAATCTGGAATTGTTTTTCCAAGTAAAAATGATAAACAATCAACCATAGTTGATTTACCAACACCATTAGTCTCATTGTTTGCTTCTCTTTTTTCACCTAAAATTATATTTACACCCTTTTTATTAAATGGATACTCTTTTAAAATTTGCCCATCATTCGGAGTGAAAATATATAATCTATCTAAAATCATATCTAATCCCCATTCTCTAATTTTTCAATCATGTTTTCATTTATTGTTATCTTTCCTAATGAGAATAAAAAAGTTAAAGCTAAATATAAGATTCTCTCAACATTCATATTGATTGTAATTCCTTGTTTATTTGAAAACTCAAGAAATAACTGATCTACATGTTTATTTTTTGTTTCTAAAAGCTCATATAGAACCTTTGCTGTAAACAAGACATTTTCTTCAACAGAACGGTACTTTGTTAGTAGAAAGTAATTCATTGTGGTTTTACTCACCTCAATCTTTTTTGATTCCCTATATTTATCCAAAGAAATACATTCCTTTCCCAAAGAAAGGGTACGATTTTTTTTTATGAAATTCGCAATAGAAAACTTAAGAATCTCGCTGGAGTCTCTATAATGTAAACTATTCATTGCTCTACACACCTTTTATCTTCATTAAAAATATCGCATTCAAATATACTCCATGCAGTAAGAATCTTTACATACTTCTGTGTCATCAATTCAGAATATGGGAACGAATTCCCATTCTCTAATATTATTTGTTCAACGATTCGGATAAAAATCTCATCTCCATTGTTATAGATATTATGAATTTCTAAATATTTATCAATGATAATGTCAGCTATAAGATCTTTCTTATCTGCGCTAACATATGCTGTGGAATCCATAATGCTATAAATCGTTCCGAAAAACCGAGAGAATTTATCAAATCGTTTTTTGAACGTAGGACTACACTTCATATTATAGAATTTTTTATCTAATTCAATTTTGTTGTCTAGACTACTTCGAGTTGGGCCTTCAAAATTTAATTTTTCATGAAAATCAATTATAAATTGTTTGAATTCATTTTCATCAATATCATCGCTATCATTCGGCAAATAGATCTCTTTTATTTCAAACTCTTTTTTTTTTGAAAGCCTTTCTAATTTAAAAGCCAATTTCCCAGTTTTAGTTCTTCTGCTCACTTGATTATTAACTGACCAATAGTCATCTGAGGTATTCCAAATGTGATAACAAGCCTCAGCATTACCATCCTCCAAATTCATATCCACTACTACGAACCCAGGTACTGCATATGAATCAGAAAATATTGCTCCACTAACCAATTCAATAAATGGGTTATCACTAGTGTTTAGAGTTATATTATGAGATGGATCATGAACATGACCCGATATATATAGATCAATTTCAGCATCATCAAAATTTGATTGCATAGTTCTTCTCTCACTATGTTCAATACATCCTAATGTATGATGGCCAATTGCAATGTTCAATTTACTTTCATCTTTATTAGAAGACAATTCTCTTATAGAATCATAGAACCTTTTTCTTCCTATTAATAAATGCCCTTCTTCACCTTTTTTATCCGAAATCAGACATGTATTAATTGATAATATATTGTAGTTATTAGTGCTTTTGACAAAGTGTAATTTTTCTTTTGGATATTCTTCCCCAAAAAATTCGTTATAGAAAGTGAAAAAATTTGATTGTGCATTTATCAATGTTTGATATGTTTCTGCTTTAAGGCTGTCAAGCTTTTCTGATGGTGAAGGATCTCTTAAAATACTGTCTATAACCATAGTTCTCATTTCACCTCTTGTGAGATCATGGTTCCCGGGTATAAGATGCACATCTGCTTTTGTAATATTCATAGTTTCCACAATACTATTTAGAAATGTTTTCACCTGATCATTATAAGAACCACCCTGATTGGCAATATCACCAGTTACCAATAAAAAATCAAAATCCTTTTCTTTTTTTAGTTCATCAATATATTTAATTAACTCATCTCTCATTTTTACTGTATTATAGTTGCTATAATGGAAATGTATATCAGTTATGTGTAAAAAACGCAAATTCAAATTTCTCTCTCCCTTTAATTGTATTCTCAAATTGATAAGCAGAATTGCACTTTTTTTATGAACTTTGGTATAGCTCACCATATAATTTCTCTAATTGTTTTTTCAATATTCTTTTTTCTTCTCCAAGGCCTTTATTCTATATTTTAAAGTTCTTATTAATATTTCTTCAGAACGTTTACTTTTTTTGTTTTTATTCCACTCTTCAACTTTATTTGTTGTTGATTTCTAAGAGACTCAATCCTTGTTCTTATATCATTGAATCGGCTACACTAAGTTGGACATAAAAAATAAGGGCTAGTACACTTAGACTACCAACTTAAAGGAGCGTGCTATTATGTCACGTCAACGTCG